>JADGEE010000126.1 GCA_016744535.1 Campylobacteraceae bacterium | reverse complement strand
TATCAAACTTAATTGAAATATTATTTATACTTTGATGTTTGTTATTAATATTTAGAACAATAGATAAATAATCTTCTAAAAAAATGGCAAATTCATTTAAAAGTTTATTTAAAAGTTTTTCTGTTATTTTTAAATTTTCAATTTCTTTAACTCTTGAAATTTTATTTATTCTATTTTTAAATTGAAGATAAGATAAAAATTCTCCAACAATTTCTTCATTACCAACAGCCCATAAAAGCTGTGCCATATAACTTTTACCACTATTGTTATATCCTACAAATAGATTAAATTTTTTATTTAAATCTATTTCACCCCTTTTAATAGGTCCAAAATTTTCAACTATTAATTTCATTTTTTTTCTAACCTTGAAATATCTTTTTTTAAAATAAAAATGCCTATTAAGGCAACTAAAATACCTATTATATAAATAACTGTCATTGATTGCATTTTATTATTTCTCTTTCATTAATAAATCAATATCCAAATCCACTTCTCTACCCAAAAATTCAGAAACAATATCTATTAAATCCATTCTTTGACTTATAATTGCTCTATCATATTTTTGTACGATATTATCGCAATTAATGATAGTTCCTGATTTTTGAGAGAATGAGCTACAAGGAATATTAATATTAGCAATTTCAACTAATTCATTCTCTTTTGAACTTATATTAATAATATTTTTATCTTTTGTTAAATTCAGTAACTCTTCACAAGCTAACATCGCCTTCGAATTAAATATAAATATATTTTCACAACTATTTATATATTTTTTTAACTCATTGAAATCTTGTGAAATTTCTAAAATTTTTAAGCCATTTCTATTTGCACTCTTATCATCTTGAATTAAATAATCATCTCCATCACCAACTCTAATATAACTCTCTGAAAATCCTGAAAGTTTTGCATTTACCTCTTTTGCTAAGCTTTTAATTGCACTCATCTCCTCTAAATTACAATTTGGAGAAATTAAAAATATGGCATTTTTTAAATACTCTTTTGCTTGATTTATAGCTTTTATATCACTAACTTTTTTATTTTTAATAAAAGCAAATTCTAGAGTATTTTTATTCTCTAATTTATAACTATATCGCCCATCATCACACATAAAATGATTATTTATATTCTCATTTACTCTTGGACGAAACCTATAAATTAAATCATTTTTAGCATATTTTTTCTTTTCGTGGTCGATGTAAATATTACACCCTTTTGAGCATCCGTGACAGATACTATTAGCTGTTTTTAAAAAATATACTCTTCGCTTAAATCTAAAATCTTCACTAGTCATTGCACCAACTGGACAGACATCTACTATATTTTGAGAATATCTATTTTTAGTTTTAATATTTGGAAAAACGGCAATAGCTGAAGTATCTCCTCTTTTGATAACTCCTAATTCATCTGTTTTAGAGATAGTTTTAGTAAATCTTACACATCTTGTACATAAAACACATCTCTCTTGGTCGTGAATTATTCCATTTTCATAATTTAAATGTTTCTCTTTATCTACTTTTGGAACTTGCATTCTTGAGGGTTGTAAATCATAATCCATATAATACTCTTGAAGAGAACACTCTCCAACTTGGTCACAAACTGAACAGTCAAGTGGATGATTTATAAATTCAAGCTCAAGTATAGCCTCTCTTAATTTTTTAACATTTGCACTTTTTGTAAAAATTTCCATATTATCTTTTATTGGAGTATCACAAGCAATTTGAGGTCTTTTTGCACCTTTAAGTTCAATCAAACACATTCTACAATTTCCCTCAACTCCCATTTGTGGGTGATAGCAGAAGTGAGGAATATTAATATTATGTTTTTTTAACTCATAAATTAAATTTTTACTTTTATTAACTTCAATCTCTTTATCATCGACTCTGATTTTAACTAACATTATTTTTCCTAATATACTCTATAAATTCATCTTCAAATTTTGATAAAAAACCATCAATTACATCAGCAACAGCAACCCCAAAAACACAAATAGTCTTACCATTCATAATAAACGAATTATCTTTTAATAATTCTAAATCTTTTAATTTTCCATTATCTTCATAAATTTTTTTGACTAATTTATAAGCCCAACCACTTCCCTCTCGGCAAGGTGTGCATTGCCCACAAGACTCTTCGTGATAAAATTTAAGTAAATTTTTAAGAGTTTTAACCATACAAGTACTCTCATCTATAACTATCATTCCGCCAGTTCCTAAACTCGTCCCAGCTTCACGCATAGAATCATAATCTAACTTTAAATCTTCAATATCTTCAGCTTTTAATATTTTAGTAGATGACCCACCAGGGATTACAGCTTTTAATTTTCTATTTTTCCAAACTCCCCCGCCAAACTCTTCGATATACTTTTTCATAGGATATGCAAATGGAACTTCATAAACTCCTGCATTATTTATATGACCACTTATGGCAAAAAGTAGAGTTCCTGGAGAACAAGCAGTTCCAAACTCTCGATAAGCTTGATAACCATTTTTAATAATAAAAGGTACAGTAGCAATAGTCTCTACATTATTCACAATCGCGTCTTCACCGAATAAATAATCAGGTTCAGGTCGTTTTGGTTTCAATCTTGGATGTCCTCTTTTTCCCTCAATTGATTCAAGTAGTGCTGATTTTTCCCCACATATATAAGCACCAGCTCCACGATGAAGTGTTAATTCTAAATTAAAGTTACTATTTTGTATATTTTTACCTAAAAAGCCTTTTTGATACGATTCATTTATAGCTTGTTGTAAAATTTTTGCTTGAGTTGTATATTCACCTCTAATATATATATAACTCTCATTTGCTCCAATTGCATAAGATGATAATATAATTCCCTCTATTAATAAATGAGGGTCTTTTTCTAATATTTGCCTATCTTTACAAGTCCCTGGTTCACTCTCGTCAGCATTTACGCATAAATATACTTTTTTTTCACCTTTAAGCATTTTCCATTTTCTACCAGTAGCTCCACCACCACCACCTTTTCCTCGAAGTCCACTTAAATCAACTTCCTCTACAATCTCTTTAGGTTCTTTTTTAAATACAATATTAAGTGAAGAGTAGATTCCATTTTTTATTGCAACATCTATTTGATGATTATTCTTTATTCCAAAGTTTTTGCTAACTATTTTCATATTTATAAATTCCAAAAGTTTTTAATCTATATTAGTGAAAATTACTTTAATAGCTACTTTTAATAAAATAATTTTTTGTAATTAAATTATTTTATTTAAATTAAAATTATGCAAATAGAGAAATATAGAAGTTACTATAATAAATTTAAAGTTCTAGCCAAATATTTATAGGTTTAGGTTATATATTTATTTGTATAATAAACTCTGCTCCATTTTTAATATTTTTAACTTGAATTTTTCCTTTCATTCTCTCCTCTATTATAACTTTTGACATATAAAGCCCTAAACCTGTACTTTTTTCTAACTTTTGAGAGTAAAATTGGTCAAAAATTTTATCTATTATATTTTTATCAATTCCACCACCATTATCAAAAATTTTTATCTCTATATTTTTTACATTTTGAGTAATTAGTATATTAATTTTAGGATTTTTAATATTTCTCTCTATAAAAATATCTTTTGCATTTGTAAATATATTTAAAATAACTTGCGTAAATTCACTCTTATATCCATAAGTTTGTGGATTTATATTCATATTTAAATTAATTTTTATCTGATGTTTTTCAGTAAAAAAATTCATTAATTTTATAGAACTTAAAACAGCCTCTTTAATATAAAAGTTTTCAGCTTTAGAATCAGGTGTATAAAAACTTCTAAAATCACTTACAGTTTGTGACATATAATTAATTAACTCATTACTCTCTTTTGCAAAGTTATGTAAAAATTTCTCATCAGGTACACCATTATAATCTAATTCAACTTCTAATTCTCCAATTTTTGAGCCAATTTTAGTTAATGGGCTTCTCCATTGATGCTCAATATTACACAGAGTTTCACCAATAGTTGCAAATTTTGATTGTAGATGTAAAACTTTATCTTTTTTTCTCAATTCAGTAATAGCTTCAATTTTTTCCTCTTTTAATATATTTACTTTGTAGGCTAAAATAAGAGAAAAAAGTATAATTTCTGTAATTAAGCCTATTTGTAAAATATTAGAGAGAAAAAAGTTTTCAGGAATAATTTTTGTAATAAATAGTCCCGTAATAAATAGAGAAATTAAATATATTAACCAAGCTATCAAAAATGCTTTTGCAACTTTAACTTTTGCTTTAATTGATGCAATTGAAATAGTTAATACTAAAATAGCTATTATCATAATAGATAAAGAGCGAAGTTTAATTTCGAGTATAGGGTCTATATATATAATTATAAACTCTAAAAATGAGAAAAACACATATATAAGTAAAACTTTATCTAAAATTTTTAAATTCTTTTTAGTCTCTAAAAGAGTTCTAATAAAATAAATTGCAAAAATAGTGTTAAAAATAGCGAAAATAAGAATCATATTTACATAATTTTCAAAATAAAAATAGTTAGCTATAAATCCAGTAAAAAATATTTGATGTATAAAAGTAGCTCCTATATATAGAACATAATTTAAATAAACTCTCTCTCTAAGATATAGATATATGAAAAAGTTATAGATAAATAGAACTGATAAAATAGCTAAACTTCCACCGATAAAAGCGTTATATTTCCCTATAAAAGAGACTATTTCATTCTCATCTTCATAAAAAGTTGGAACTATAAATTTTGCACTTTTTGATTGGATACTTATATATAAATCTTTTTTACTATTTGCTTTGATTAATATTTTAAATAAAATGTGATGAGTTTTCATCTCCCTTTGTTCAATCGGAACTTTTACACCACTTTTGCTCTCTTTTATAATATTTTCAATCTCATATAAATTTACAGATTCTAAAAAAGGCATATTTATATGTAAAAATTTATCAACATCATAATTATTACTGTTTTGAATATTAAATTTTATCCAAATAGTTGATTTTGTAGCACCAAAATTTAAACTATCTCTGTTTGTAAATTCTGTTTTTAAAATATTATGAATAGTTAAATTAGATTCTTTATCTTCATAAATTTCATAAGCGTTAAGGTTAAATAATATTATTAATATTAAAAAAATGATTCTCATATCTCTAGCTTATAGCCAACTCCTGACTTTGAACTTATTGAATCTTTTCCTAGCTTATTTTTAAGTCTATTAATAAGAGTTCTTAATGCATCTCTACTCATTGTTTTATCTCTCCATATTCTACTTTCTATAAGTGCATACTCTACAAATTTATCTCTATTTTCCATCAATAAATTTAACATTATACTCTCTTGTAGTGTTAAACTATCTTCACCATCAGCATTTTTAATTAAACTACCATTTATTTTATAAATTACTCCATTTGAAAATTTAATATCATAATTTTCATTTTTAAAAAATTTTTGTGTAGAAACTTTTAAAATATTTGTTAATTTTGTGTATGAGAAAGGTTTTAATATATAATCTTCTAACTTTAGTTTAATAGCTTCTAATAAATACTCTTTATCATCATAAGAAGTCATAATTATAACTTGAGTCTTACTATCATTTTTTCTAACTTCTTTTATAAAATCTATACCATTCATTTTTGGCATATCGATATCAGTTAGTATAATATCAGGCGATTTTTTTTTATAAATATCAAAACCATTTAATCCATTATCTGCTTCATAGACGACTTTAAACATAATTTTTAATATTTTAGTTACATTTTTTCTTGTTTCAAAATCATCTTCTATATATAAAATAGATAATTTTTGCAATATTTTTTTTAATTCCATTAGATAAAAGCCTTCAAACAATAACTTTTTAAGGATATTGTACATATTTAAGTTTAAATTAACATATAGCTTATTTTTTTGTTACATTTTTTTTGTAATATTATATTTTAATAAATTAAACTTTAAGAGGAGAAAAAATGAAAAAGATAGTAATAACCTGAGTTCGTCAGTAATTAAATTACTTTAATTTCCTCAATAAGTTCATCTTTTTTAACACCAACAATAGCATTATTCAATAAATCCCTATCTTCTTTACTAACTGATGTTACGATGACTTTTCAATAGTATCCATAGTTTGGGCTTTTAAAACATCTAATAATACACTGTTAATATGTCAAGAAGACCTATAATAGGGAATATATTAAAAAACTTAGCGTAACATCAGTTACTAAATCTTAATGATGGTTTTTTATCAAAATATGTATATCTTACAATACCTGAAATTAAATTTACAAAAAAATTTATTGGACTTCTATGTCTTGAATGTTCTATATCACACCTCACTCCACGGTTATATTTTCTTTAAGAAAGATAAACCTCTCTTGATTTGGGCTTTTTCATTAGTTCTACAAAGATTTTAAACAAATCTTTATATA
>JADGEE010000027.1 GCA_016744535.1 Campylobacteraceae bacterium | reverse complement strand
ACCAGTTGGATGTGTGCATTGTAAAGAGAGTGGATATTTAGGAAGAGAAGCAATTATAGAGATATTAAAAGTTGATGAAGAGATAAAAAATATGATTAGCTTAAATAAAAGCATAGTTGATATTTTAGCAAAAGCTAGAAAAGATGGAATGATACTTATGAAAGAGAATGCTATGAATAAAATTTTAAGTGGAGTTACATCAATTGACGAGATAAAAAGGGTTATTTTATAATCATAAGAGATTTCATCAAACACCTAAGTATAAAAAGCCTATGGAGGTTTATTATAATTTAGATGAAATTGTAGCTTAGAGTAATAAGTTGGAAAAGGAATTAAATTTTATGAAATCTTGTCTTGAGAATTTTTTGATAATAAAAATTAAATAAATTGTTAATGAGTGTTAATTATTAGAAGATTGAATTAATAGTTATGAAGTTTTTTAATATGGAGTTAAAACTCCATATTAATTAAAAGTGATTAACAAGATGGTACATTTCCTGAATCAGAAGCATACTCAATTACGAAATCTTTAATATGTGGCATAATTTTTTCAAATTTTTTACCTCCAAAGAATTTTTTAGCTCTATCACTTGTTCCAAACTCTTTCTTAAATCCTGCACCATCTTCTTCAAATAACTCTTCCCACTCATCTTGTGTATGTACAGCAGCAAATTTTGCACCATTCATTCCTGTAGTCTTTTTCATATACTTAAGATATAGTTTTTGTCCCTTAGCTGGGTCTGCTAAAGCAGTAGATGTCGCTAGGCTAAGTCCTAAGAAAATAGCTAAAAGTAAACCTGTTACTCTTTTCATTTTGTCTCCTTTATTTTTTTGATTATTTAACAAATCGGATTATTATATCTAAAAATAATTAAAAATATTTTATATTAATTTAAAACTTCTTCTTTTTAACATCCTCTAAAATGCTAGAAGCCATATTTTTAACTTCATTTGCTACTTCACTAACTTCACTAACTGTATTTGCATTATTTTGAGTTGTTTGGTCAATATCAGAAATAGTAGAATTAACTTCAGAAATATTAGCAGTTTGATTTTCAATGCTTGAGTCAATTTCCATAATTGATTGAGTTAAAATATTAATATTTGCATTAATTTCAGATAGAGATTTTTGAGTTCTTTCTGCAAGTTGTCGTACCTCATCAGCAACAACAGCAAACCCTCTACCGTGTTCACCCGCTCTTGCAGCTTCTATGGCTGCATTTAATGCAAGTAAATTTGTCTGTTCTGCAATATCACTAATGATTCCAACAACTGATTTAATATCACTTGATTGACTTACAACATCTTTTGCTTTACTAGAAGTCTCTTCAATAGATTGGGTAATTTTCTCTATGGCAATTGCTGTCTCTTCTATACTTGCTGCTTGTTGCGTCGTTGTAGTATTTAAATTTTCCATTTGAGTTTGTAAAAAATCAGATTTAGTTAAAAGCTCATTAGAACTACTAGAAGAGTTATTTAACATTCCAATAATTGCTTTTCTTAATTTATTTATATCAACAATCAATTCGTCAAATACACCATTTTTTTCAATATCTTGCATAACTAACTCTTTAGTATAATGATAATTAGCATATTCATTTAATTGTGTATTAATAATTATAAAATTATCTTTAGTAGCTTTAATCATACTATTTACGCCATTTTTAAAATTATTTAAAGATTCATTATTTGTGCTTTTTTCAATATATTGAGAGTACCAGCCATTTTGAACTCTATTCATTACAAGTTCTGCTTCTGCTATTAATTTATTATCTTCATCAAACTCGAGTTTGATTTTATGAATATTTTTATTTATAGTTTTAGACATATTGCCAATTTCATCATTTGAATTATCATTAAGTAGTGATATTGTCGTTGTCTCTTTTTTTAAGTATTTAAAGAAACCTAAAAGACCTGCTTCAAATTTAATGATAGGATTTATTAAAAATTTATTAATAAGTATTACAGAAATAATTAATATTATTAATATACTAAAAGATATAACAATTAAATATTTTAATATTAATGTATTAACTTTATCATTGCTTATATTTTCTTGTTTTTGAACTGATTTAATTATATCATCAACATATACTCCAGTTCCTATCATCCATTTCCATTCAGGAAAATATTTTATATAAGATATTTTAGGTTCATATTTTGTAGAACCTGCTTTAGGAAAATTATAATTTGCAAAACCTTTACCTTTTGTTTTTGCTATATCCATCCCTAATTTTATAAATGGAACTTTTTTATCATTTGCAAAATTTTTACCTTCGAGATCTTTTTTTGGATGTGAAATCATATTTCCATCTATATCATTAATCCAAAAATATCCACTTGTTCCGTATCTTAAATTACTAATTACCTTTTTAGCATTTTTCTGTAATTTATGTTCCAAATAACTTTTATAAGCACCTGTTCCTATAATCCAATTAAACGGTTCAAAAACGAATACATTTGAAATCTTAAATTCATACTCTCCAGATTTAGGATTTAAAAATTCATAACTAATTATTTCACTATTATTGCCACTTTTTTTCAAAGCATCTACTGCTAAAGCTACGAAAGGTACTTTAGGAGTATTAATAAAAAATTTTCCATCAAAATTGGGTTTAATTGGGTGCATTAGCATTTTATAGTCAAAATCATTTATCCAAAAATATCCTATTCCAGAATCATATCTATAAGATTTAATAAATTTTTCTAACTCATCTTTTAATTTTTCTTTAGTATATTTATCTTTATTGTCATTATAATACCTCATAAGAGTTTCTTTAAAATCTAAACTAACAAGTTTAACAGATTTAGATATATTCTCTATTTTAGAATCATTATAAAAACTTTCCATAGCTTTTGATGCTGTATCTATCTGATTTTTTATTTCAAACTTTCTGGATTTTAATAAATCATCTTCGTAACTTTCAACATATTCTTGAGTAAGTAATAACATACCATTAGAAGATAATATACTTATTAATATGGATATAAACATAATAGAAATTATATTCAATGCTATTAGTTTAACTTTAATACTTAAATTTTTCATTTTCAATCCTTTACTTTTTAATTTTAGAAAAAGTAAGAATTGTACAGAAAAAAATATTAAAGTATTAAAAATTTTTTAAGAGCTAATTTCTCTTTATATTCTAAATGATAATATATTTTTGTTAAATAATAAGCAATATTTTTTGGAGAAATATTAGTTTTTTTAGCGTAACTTTTTAATATATATTGAGGTATTTTTATACTTCTCTTTTTATATAAAAATTTTTTTGCTAAATTTTTAAAAAATGTAGGATTTGAATTATAACAGAGTCTTGCAAATACAAATGGTAGATTATATTTTTTTTTCCACTCAAGTGATAAATCAATTGCCCTCTCTTGATTATAGTATCTCTTTAATGCTCTATCACCAATTACAATTTCACCTCTAATATTTAATATTTTAGCCAGTGCATTTGAAGTTTCAGACTCAATATCATTACTATTTTCTCCTTCAAATACTAAAACACTTAAAACTTCACCATTTGCAATAATACCAGCATCACTGCATTTACAGTTTTTAGAAGCTATACTAGATATAAATGCTCCATTTACTCTTCTTCTTTTAAAATCTCTATTTATTTTAGATGGATAACTTTTTTTGTATTCGATAGATTTTTTTAATTGTGTAGATTTAATATATCTTTTTAAAAAAATATGAAAAGGGAGTAAATTTAAGTAATCAATTTTTGCAAAAATCATATTATTTATTATCCTATTATTATAAATTAAGTGTATAATTTTAGCAAAATTTTGGAGTATAAATGAAAAAATTTATAATATTTACTTTTCTTTTTATATTTAATTTATCTAATTTAGCTTTAGCAAATTGTGTAATTAAAAATAATACCTTAAACTTAAATAGTATTAATCAAAATACAAAACAATTAATTGTTGTAACTACAAAAGAGTGGCGAAGTGATAATGGTATTTTACAACGATATATAAAAAATAAAAATTATTGGCAGAAAATTGGCAAAGAGATAAGTGTTTTTATTGGTAAAAATGGTTTAGCTTGGGGGCGTGGAGTTTGTGAATTAAATCAAAGTAGTAATCTAAAAGTAGAAGGTGATAAAAAAGCACCCGCAGGAATTTTTAGTTTAAATACCGCTTTTGGATATAAAAATGAAAAATTTAAGTATGATTATTTAAAAGTAGATAAAAATTTAAAATGTATAGATGATAGTAATTCAAAATACTATAATCAAATAGTCAATTCAAAAAAAATTAAAATTGATTATAAAAGTTTTGAAGATATGAAACGAAATGATGATTTATATTCATTAGAAGTTATAGTCAATCATAATAATAAAGCTATCAAAAAAGGTGGTTCTTGTATCTTTATACATATTAAAAATGCTTCTCCAACCCTTGGATGTACCTCTATGGCAAAAAATGAGTTAAGAGATTTAATAGAGTGGTTAGATATAGATAAAAATCCACTCCTAATTCAATTGCCAAAGAAAATTTTTAAAACATTAAATATAAGGTAAATATATGAAATATATTTTTGGGCCTGTGCCATCTCGTAGATTTGGAATTTCACTAGGAGTTGATTTAAGCCCTAATGAGAAAATTTGTAATTTTGACTGTTTATATTGTGAATTACCTCCTGCTAAAAAAACTAATATTCAAAATAACCCTGCAAAAGTAAAAGATATTATAAACGATATAGAAGAGGCATTAAGAAAATATAAAAATATAGAGGTTATAACAATTACAGCAAATGGTGAACCTACTCTATATCCATATTTAAGTGAGTTAATAGATGAGATAAATTTGATAAAAGAGGATAAAAAAAGTCTTATTTTAAGTAATGGCTCAACTATATACAATAAAAATATTCAAAATAGTTTAAAAAAGCTAGATATTGTAAAACTTTCATTAGATTGTATATCAAATGAAGCTTTTAAAAAATTAGATAGACCAATAGAGATTGATACTAAAAAAATGATTAATGCAATGATAGAATTTAGAAAAATATTTAAAAATTCATTAATTATTGAAATTCTATTTGTTAAAAATATTAATGATAATATCAAAGAGATAGAAGGGCTAAATAGAGTTTTACAAGAGATAAAACCTAATAGAGTAGATTTAAGCTCAATTGATAGACCACCTGCTTATAAGGTAGAGGGATTAAATTATGAAGAGTTATTAAAAATATCAGAGAATTTTAAAAAT
Organism: Campylobacteraceae bacterium; assembly: GCA_016744535.1. Classification (GTDB taxonomy): domain Bacteria; phylum Campylobacterota; class Campylobacteria; order Campylobacterales; family BB28; genus BB28. Next base: position 28,065 of record JADGEE010000027.1, on the reverse strand, counting down.
TTAAATGTAAATATAGCCTCACGAGTAGATAAAAAAGTCTTAAAAAATAATTTTAATAAAGATGATATTTTAACTACACTAAAAAAACGACCATTAACTAGAAGTGATATAGATTTATTATTTGATGAGCTTTCAATTAAAACACTTCAAAAGCTTGTAAATATGGGTGTTATTGAAGTTAAAAATATTTCAGGAGTTAGATTTTATAAAAAAGCTTGACAAATAAAAAATTTTTGTCTATAATTCCGTTCACATTTAAAGAGTAATCCGAATTAGCTCAGCGGTAGAGTAGGTGACTGTTAATCACTTGGTCGCTGGTTCGAATCCAGCATTCGGAGCCATTTTTCGAAAACATTTTGAGCAATCAAATATGTCTTATAATTTATATAAATTTAGATCTGATATAAGGATCGCAAATTTAAAATTACTTCCTCCTCTAGTAGTTTTAAATCTTTTTCCTCCCTCCTTTTCAAAAATAAACTAATTTAAAATCATCGTCTTTTTTTACTATACTTGAAAAACAATACTAATTCTTGATAAAAAATATTTAATTTTAATTTTTTCAATCTTCATAAAATCTCCATATTATGTTTATATAATTAAATTATATTTTAACATTAAGGATTTTTTATGAAAAAAGTTTTAATCTCTTCGCTAATTTTATCTACTCTACTCTATTCTCAGTCTATTGAAATTGAAAATGATTGGAAACTTTTAGGTGCAGTAGATGATATTAAAAGTGTAAATTTATTTAATGATTGTGTTAATTCTATTTGGTCATATAGTGATAATAGTTGGAAAAGTTACACTCAAAATAAAAAAGAGTTTGATGTTATCAGCAGTGGAGATGGTTTTTGGATAAAAGGAAATAGAAATTGTAATATTGATACAACAACTAATGCTTCAGTTCAAGTAAAAAATAGAGATGTAAATTATTTAACTGATATTAATGGAAATGCCCTATATACATTTGATAATGATACTTTAAATACAAGTAATTGTAGTGGAGATTGTAAAGTTAAGTGGCCAATTTTTTATCCTGATAATTTAACAACAGATGATAGATTCTCAGAAATAACAAGAGAAGATGGTGATACTCAATTAGCACTAAACTCTTTACCTCTATATTACTTCTATTTAGATACAGATAGTGAAGTAAAAGGTGACTTTGTTGCTAATATTTGGCACTTAATAAAGGGTGTTGAAATAGATAATGAATTTGTCAAAGTGAGTGATGATACTACAAAATTAAAATATTTAACTGATGATAAGGGATTTACTCTATACACTTTTGATAATGATGAAGTTGATAAGAGTAACTGTTATGATGGTTGCGAAGATAAGTGGCCGGTTTTTTATGTTGAAAATTTCACTTCTTCGGATGATTTAAATGAGAGTGATTTTAAAGTGATAGAGAGAGATGACTTAACAAAACAGATTTCGTATCAAGGTAAGCCACTATATTATTTCTTTTTAGATGAGAGTGCAAATGATTTAAAAGGTAATTTAGTTAAAGGTCTTTGGGATATAGTTGAATTTGATTCAAATAAGTAGTGAATATGAACAATAAAAAAAGAATAGGTCTGTTTGAGCTTTATTCAAAAGACCCAATAAAAGCTGATAAAGAGTTGTGGGATAGAGAAATTAATCCCAAAACTAGAAGAGGTTTTTTAAAAAAGAGTGGTCTTTTAGCAATGGCAAGTGTAATTGGAGCAAATATTCCGTTTGCTAATAATATGCCAAGTGGCTTAATTCCTGTGGCAGTAGCTGATGATAGTTCATTTAAGATAGAGGGAAAACACGAAGGTATGATAATATTAAATGATTATCCTGTAAATACTGAATTTCCTGCACATCTATTAGATGATGAAGTGACACCAAATGATAAAATGTTTATTAGAAATAATGGCATACCTCCAGTAGATATTGATGTAGATAACTGGATTTTAGAGGTAGGTGGTGAATCTTGTGAAACTACTAAAAAGTATAAAATTTCTGACTTAAAAGAGAAGTTTGAAGAGGTAACTATTCAACTTCAACTAGAGTGTGCTGGAAATGGTAGAGTTGAATTTAACCCTTCTGCAAGTGGTAATCAATGGTCATTAGGTGCAATATCTTGTGCAAAATGGAGTGGTGTTAAGTTAAAAGATGTATTAAATGATTGTGGAATTAAAGATGATGCTGTATATGTTGCATATTATGGAGCTGATAAGAGTTTAAATTCTGATGGTAAAGAGGCAATCTCAAGAGGAGTTCCACTTAAAAAGGCACTAGAGGATGAGAGTATAATCGCTTGGGGTGTTAATGGCGGTGATATTCCATTTCATAATGGTCATCCATTAAGAGTAATCACAGCAGGTTGGCCAGCCTCAACTTCTGGTAAATGGTTAAATAAAATTGTAATTAGAAATCAAGTACACGATGGTGTAAAGATGGGAGGCTCATCTTATAGAACCCCTCGTAATCCAGTTGAACCTGGTCAAGAGAGTGAAAATATGTGTATTATAGAATCAATGCCTGTTAAATCTTTGATAACTTATCCAAAAAGTGGAGCAGTAGTTAAATTAAATGATAGGCTAAAGTTAAGAGGACACGCTTGGGCAGGTGATTTGAGAGTTAATGAGATGGAAATCTCAATTGATTTTGGAGCAACTTGGTCTAAAGCTATATTACAAGAGCCTATAAATAGATTAGCTTGGCAACACTGGAGTACTGAAGTTAATTTTCTTAAAGTTGGATATTATGAAATATGGGCAAGAGCAACTGATTTAAATGGTATAAAACAGCCAATGGTTATGCCTCAGTGGAATCCAAAGGGGTATTTAAATAATGCTTGTCACAGAATAGCAGTAATGATAGAGAGTTAATAGTATGAAAAAGTTAGCAATTTTAGTTATAAGTGGAGTAACATTTTTTGCTACCTCACAAGAGATAGAGGTTAAAGAGGGTTGGAATTTAATTGGTAGCACTGAAAAAATTTCAAATATGGACTCTTTTACGAGTGATTGTGTTAAATCTATTTGGGCTTATAGAGATAACTCTTGGTCTGTTTATCATACTAATAAAGATACATCTATTACAGTAAATCAATTAAGTAGTATAGATATAGCAAGAGGTTTTTGGATTAATGCAGTAAAAAACTGTACAATTTCGACAGATACTACAACAGATGTAGAGCATATTGAAGTTGATAGTGATGGTTTAATTATAACAAGAGGCTATGACACAGTAAAAGAGAGTTGTACACTTTGTCATAGTGGAAAATATATATCAAGTTCAAGTGGTAATAGGGATTGGTGGAGAGGTAAAATTAGCCTTATGAAAAGTTACGGTTTAATAGATAAACTTAAATCAAAACAATTAGAATTTAATGAAGCAAGAGAGCAGACTATTTTAGACTATTTAGAGACAAACTATAACACTTCTAATAATAAAAGAGTCATAAGAAGAGTCCCTTTAACACAGCCTCAAAACTGGTATAAGTTAAACCCTAGCAATTAATATAAATCTAGTTGCAGTTATGTAATTATCATCAAAATAGAGGTTATAATTATTATTTAAAGCTAAATTTTTTGATATAGTTAGACCAAGTCCAAGCCCTCCCTCTCTCCTATTTCTACTCTTTGAAAGTGTAAAGAATGGTTCAAATATCTCATTTTTATGTTTTTTATTAATTTTTATACCTCTATTTTCAAATATAATTTTTTTTTCATCTTCAACAAAAACTCTTATATAACTATCTTTAGCACTAAATTTAATGGCATTACTTAAAAGATTGATAGCTATCTTTTTCAAATCAACTCTATTAAACTCTATTTGGTAATTTATAGGAGTTAAGTTTTCTATCTCTATATCTTTTTTTAATAGAGGTAAAACTTCACTCATTATGAGTTGATTTAAATTTATAATATTTTTTATCTTTCTATTTTGCATAGAGTTTATAAATCTAACTATATCAGAACTAAGCTCATCAATAAACTTTACTTCATTTTGCATTTTAGTGGTAGTTGTTTTTAAATTATCTTTTGAAATTAAATCATCTTCTAACTCTTCTATGTAGCCATTTAATATAGTTAAAGGAGTTTTGACATCGTGTGCTAAAGATATTAGCATAGTAGATAAGTTTCTATTTTTAATCTTTAAGTCTTCAATTAATTGGTTTAATTTTTTAGATAAAAAGTTGATACTATTTTTTATCTCTTCAACCTCTTTTATATACTCATTAATCTCTTTAGTTTCAAACTTTTCATCTTTAATATTTAAAAGTACTGACTCTATATCTTTAAATTTATTTGATAAGTAATTTCCAATATAGTAACTAATAAGCATAATTAATGGAAGAGATAGTAAAACAGTGATTACTATTTTTGTAAACATTTTTAAGCCAATTGGCTCATTTATAATTATAAATGTCATAAATGCTGTGAATATTGAAATGAAAAAACCAGCTAAAGCGTAAATGATTATCAAAAATTTTTTAATTTTCATATATCTTATATCCTATTCCCCTTACTGTTTTTATAATCTCTTTTGATTCAAAGAGTTTTGTTTTTTTTCTAATATGATAGATATGACTATCTATTCCTCTAGTATCAATATTGCCATAGTTATTATCATAAATTAATTGCGATAACTCCTCTCGACTAAATACCTTATTATGATACTTAAATAGTATTTCAAATATTAGATACTCACTTGGAGTCAATTTTAATTTAAAGCTATTTATATAAATCTCTTTAGAATCATAATTTATCATAATATTTTTATTAAATTTAGAGTTATTTATTTGAATCTCTTGAGAACGCTTGAAAAGAGCTTTTATTTTAGCTGATAACTCTCTAGGTGAAAATGGTTTTGATATATAATCATCCGCACCCAACTCATATCCTTTTAATTTATCTTCTTCTTTATTGATTGCACTTACTATGATTATAAATGTATCTCTTGAGTTTGCTCTTGTCTCTTTACATATATCAAACCCGTTAATAGATGGCAACATAATATCTAAAGTTATTAAATCATATCTATTTGATTTAACTTTTGAAATTGCATCTTTACCATCTGTTGAAATATCAATATCAAAAATATTTTCATCTAGCCTATTTTTTATAAATTTAATGATTTGAATCTCATCCTCAACTATTAAAATTCTTTTTTTCATATGCTCCAACCAATTTTTCTATTAAATTTTACTCTCTATTTCACTCTTAACACTATCTCTAATCTCTTCATAACTCCCTTTGGGTTCAATTGGTTTTAAAAAAGTTATCTTTATTTTACTTGGTCTTGGAATAATTGCCCCAAATGGAAACGCTTTAAATGCCCCCTCAATTGCAACAGGAACAATAGGAGTATTTAACTCTTTTGCTAAAATAGCAAATAGTTTTTTAAACTCTAAAAGTTTACCATCTCTACTTCTAGCACCCTCTGGAAAAATTACAATATTTTTATTATCTTTTAAAACTTTTACACTCTTTTGAAGTGCAATTTTTAAATTACTATTTATATTAATTGGAATTATTTGACTATAATCTGCGATAGATTTTTTTAATAAAGTATTAAAAAAATGCTCATCTGCAATAGTGTAACTATCCTTTAAAACTTCATTTGGAAGTGATGCTATAATCAAAAATCCATCTAAAAAGCTTTGATGGTTTGGAGCAATGATATATGGTTTTTTAGGTAAATTCTCTAAGCCATTAACTTCAATTCTAAAGTATAATTTAAAAATAAAATTTGAAAAAGCACTAAATATTCTTAGAGTTTTTTCGTGCTTTGGAATATTAAAATCAACCTCTTTTGAGATAATTTTTTCCCAATTAATTTCACCATCTTCGATTTTACTATTTCTATCTTTTATAAAGTTATAAAGCTCTTCTACTATTAAGTATTTTGTTAAACTCTCTTCGTCCATCTCTATTCCAAAAGCTGAATCTATAAAAGTTAAAAGCTCAATTTTTGCAAGTGAATCAAATCCTAAATCAATCTCTATATTATCTTTAGGTGCTACGCTTTTATTATTAACTTTTGCTAAATAATTTTTTAAAACTTCATAAACTTCATCTTTAGGTTCATTTTCCACTATTTTTTTGCTATCTTCATTTAAAAACTCTTTTAATTTATAGTGTTTTATTTTACCTAATCTAGTTTTAGGTAGTTCGCTATTTACAACTTTAAAGCCATTAATTTTTTTATAACTTGATGCTTTTAAATTATAGACATCAATAACAGCCCATCTAATCTTTTCTTGTATATTTAAAGTATCTTTTAGGGCTTGATGATTTGGATAAATTATTGCAAATAGATTTCCATCTTTTGAGATAACTCCAACCTCTTTTACAAAATTTGAAACTTTAATAAGTGAATTTTCTAACTCTTCTGGATTTATATTTTTACCACTTCCTAAAACTATCATATCTTTTTTTCTACCTGTAATATATAGATAACCGTCACTATCAAGTTCACCTAAATCACCAGTATAAAACCATCCATCTTTAATGGCTTCATTAGTTTTCTCTCTTAAATTATAGTATCCTTTTGTGACATTATCACCTTTTACTACAATTTCTCCATCTATAAATTTAATTTCAACTCTGTCAATAGGTTTTCCAACACTTCCTATTTTTATTTTTTTAGGAGGGTTAAAAGAGATAATAGGAGAAGTTTCAGTTAAACCATAACCCTCGATTACTCTAAAGCCAAGTGCTTTAAAATCACTCATAACTTCAAAATCTAATTTCGCCCCACCACTTACAAAATATTTAATATTTCCACCAAATCTTTGATGGGCTTTATTAAATATTATTTTACTAAAAGCAATAGAATCTATATTTTTGGCTAATTTAAATAGAGTTTTAGTAGCAATATTTGAATTAACTTTTTCCATAATAGCTTTATGAAATAGATCAAAAAGCCGTGGAACTCCTATAAAAATAGATATTTTATCATTTTGTAGAGTTTTAATTATAGAATCACTTGAAATATCTCTAACTATTGAGATAGTTGAACCAACTGCAAGTGGTGCTAAAAGAGTAGTTATAAGAGGATAAGAGTGGTGAAACGGTAAAAGTGAAATAACGGCATCCTCTTTTGTTGCGATTTTAATTTTTTTAAGTGAATTGATATTTGAGTAGAGATTTTTAAAAGTTAAAACAACACCTTTAGGATTTCCAGTTGTACCTGAAGTATAAGGCATTAAGGCAATATCACTTGAAATTAATTTTTTTTGAGTAAAATTTATATCTTTTAACTCTATATCATCTATTAAAATTAATTTTATATTTTTTGAATAAATTTTTAGTGCCTCTTTTGTAACCTCTAAAGTTGTTTTTGATACTAAAATAATTTTAGGATTTGCATCATTTAATATATAACTTAACTCACTAGCATTTGAGAGATAGTCAATTAATACACCAATTCCACCTTTTTGCCAAATTCCAAATAGTGAATATATCCACTCGGGGCGATTTTCACAAAATAGTACAACTCTTTCTTGTTTTGAAATATCAAAATTTAGACTAAAAGATCCTATGTTATTTATCAAATCTTCATAAGATACTTTTTTACCTTCAAATATAATTGCATTTTTATTAAAATTTTCTATTTTCATTTATTTTCCTTTTATAGAATAAATAATACTATTTATAAAATATAGCTTTTGTTAAAGAATAGATTTTTTTCTCTCCTCTCTTTAGCTACAAATATAACTAATTTATTTATAATACTAATTATCAAAATATCAAAGGAAAAATAATGAAATTTATTGGTGCTCACACTAGTGCTAGTGGTGGAGTCTTTAATGCTCCTTTAAATGCACAAAAAATTGGTGCAAAAGCATTTGCTTTATTTACTAAAAATCAGAGACAATGGAGTGCAAAAGATTTAACTAATGAAGATATTACAAAATTTAAAGAAAATTTAAAAAGTGTTGGAATTTTACCAAAACATATTTTGCCTCACGATAGTTATCTTATAAATTTAGGACAACCTGATTTAGATAAACGCCAGAAATCATTAGATGCTTTTATTGACGAAATTAATAGATGTCACCAATTAGGTTTAGATAAATTAAATTTTCACCCAGGAAGTCACTTACAAAAATTCTCAAAACGAGATGATAATTATGAAGATAATTTAATATATGCCGAAGAAGTTTGTCTTTCCGCAATTGCAAACTCTATGAATAAAGCGATAGATGCTACAAAAGATACAGATGTAATTTTAGTGATAGAAAATACAGCTGGACAAGGGACTAATTTAGGATATAAATTTGAGCATTTGGCATTTTTAATTGATAAGGTTCAAGATAAATCAAGAGTTGGAGTCTGTATCGATACTTGCCATATGTTTAGTAGTGGTTATGATATGAGAACAAAAGAAGCGTATGATAAGAGTTTCAAAAAATTTGATAAAATTGTAGGTTTTAAATATTTAAAAGGAATGCACATAAACGATTCAAAAGCAAAATTTGAAAGCCGTGTTGATAGACATAATAGCATTGGAAAGGGTGAAATCGGAATTGACGCGTTTAAATTTATTATGAATGATTCTAGAATGGATGATATACCATTAATTTTAGAGACAATTGATGATTCTATTTGGGAAGAGGAGATTAAATTATTATATAGTTTATAATAATTTAATGATGAATTCTCACAAGTTTTCAAATTATCATTTTTTTTACACACTTGTTTGATAAAATAAAAGCTTACTAAATTAAATAGGAGATTTTTATGTTATCAAATAAAGTTAAAGTAGGTACAATCGCTCTAAGTATCTCTCTAATCTCTCTACTTACAAGTTGTTCAACTAGCACACAAACTTCAGCTTATGGAGTATTAGATTCACAAGAGATAGTATCAAATACTATTGCAAAAACTGTCTCATTATCTCAAGGATGGGACTGGGATACACAACAAAAATTTTGGTATACGACTCAAGGTTCTAAATTTATGCCTTATAGTTGGTTTTTATGGTTAGAACAAGAAAACTCAACTGAACTGTTTCGTAGTGCACAAAATATAGAAAAATATAAATATATTCCCCAGAAAGCAACACCTTTAAATCCTGATGGTTTGCCTATTGGATTTGCAAATGATAATAAAAAAGATGCTTGGGTAGGACTTACCTGTTCAGCTTGTCACACTGGTCAAGTAAATTATCAAGAAACTGCAATGGTAATTGATGGTGCTCCAACTATGGCAGATTTTCAAACATTTTTTATAGATTTAGAAAAAACTATGAATTATACTCTAAACAGTAATGTTAAATTTGAAAAATTTGCAGTAAATGTACTTGGTGAAAAATACAATGAGAGTAGTGCAAATGAACTTAGAAGTGAATTTCTTAAAGTTACTAAATCACTATCTAATAGAAATAGTTTAAATGAGACTAAAAACCCTTATGGATTTGCTAGAGTTGATGCATTTGGACAAATTTTTAATATGGTTTCGGCTCACGATTTAGGTGTTCCTGAAAATAAAACTGAACCTGACGCACCTGTATCATATCCATTTTTATGGGATACTCCACAATCAAACTTAGTTCAATGGAACGGACTTCTATCAAATCACGGAATAGGACCTCTTGGTAGAAATGTAGGTGAAGTTTTAGGAGTTTTTGGAGAGTTAGAGTTTAAACCAAAAGCAATAGGTTATCCATCTTCAGCAAATATTCCAAACTTAGCACATTTAGAGAAATGGGTACAAGAGCTTTGGTCACCACAATGGCCTATGGATTATTTAGGTGCAATAGATGTAGATAAGGCTAATAAAGGAGAAGAGCATTATAATAAAGAGTGTGTATCTTGTCACTCACTTATAAATAGAACTGACCCAAAAAGAAGAATTTTTGTAACAATGGTTGGATTAAAAGATATTGGAACAGACCCAGTTATGGCAATAAATGCTGGGAGAAAAGGGAAAACTGGAATACTTGAAGGTACAAAAATAAATATTTTAGCTGGAGAAAAGTTTGGTGCTGAGGCTTATAAAGCTCAAATTTTAACAAATGCTGTTGAGGGTGCAATACTAAGACACCCTGTGGAAGATATAGAAGCTTTAGCAATAGATAATTTAAAAATTGAAAAAAGCGATTTTAATCCAATTGCAACACCGTCATATAAAGCTAGACCACTAGATGGTATCTGGGCAACAGCTCCGTATCTACACAATGGTTCGATTCCAAATATGTGGGAATTATTAAAACCAGCAGATAAAAGAGTTAAATCATTTTATGTTGGAAGTAGAGAGTTTGACCCTAAACATATTGGATTTGATATGATCAAAAGTGAAATGAGTTCTAAATTTGATACAACACTTTACAGTAATTCAAATAGTGGACATAATTATGGAACTAACTTAAATGAAGAGCAAAAATGGGAATTAATGGAGTTTTTAAAAACACTTTAATTATAATATAAGTTATGAAGTTACTGAAGTAACTTCATAACATTTTGGCTAACTTGGTTTGATTGGCTCATTGCAAAACTACCACTTTGAGATAACAGACTTCCTCTCTCGAAATTTGCTACCTCTTTTGCAAAATCTAAATCTCTAATATGAGATTCACTACTCTTAGCGTTTACTTGAGTAATCGATATATTATTAACGGTTGAAACTAATTGGTTTTGAACAGAACCTAAATCAGCTCTAACTGAATCTAAAAATGATTGTGCATTTTCTGCTAATTCCATTGCAGCCATCGCACCTCTCATAGTTGTAAGTCCAACTCCAAAGTCACTTGAGTAATTCTCTACACTTGAGTTTTCAAATGCCCCAATTGCACTTGCAACTCCTGCACTCATAGCCCCTTTTATATCTGCAAGGTTCATAACACCCTCAGCAACACCAGCATCAGCACTAAATCCAGCACCAATTGTTCCACCTGTCGTATCTATCACAATATCTTTAGAACCAGCTCTATTAATAGAAAGTCTTCCGTAGTACTCCATTGAATCTGAATTAAATCCACCAACCGTATCAAGATTAGTTCCACTAACTCTAACACCTCTACCATCTAAACTTCTTAAATTTAAATTTCCTCTATTATCGGTGTAAGCTTCAACTCCAGTTCTATCTTTTTCTTTGTTAATAGCATTTACTAATTTTCCATCTCTATCATTTCCTTGAATATCTGGAATATCTCCAATTACAATATCATTAATTGTTAAATCACTAATTTGTCCACCACCTGGAACAGCATTGTCTGCTGTCATCAATAGTGACCAACTAGCTCTTATTCCACCTAATGTATCAGAGTTTTTATTGATATTATTTGCTAAATTTGCAATTCCTGTTCCAACGCTTGTTGAAATAACTACACTTTCAACTGAAATATCGTGCATCCCATCAACTGCACTAAAAGTTAAATTTACAGTTCCAGTTGAATCTATACCAACACCTGTTTCAAATCTAGTTTCACCAATTTTATTTGAGTAAGTTGCTGGAATACTAGCTTTTACTGTCTCATTTGAGTAAGCTCCAATTTGAAACTCTTTATTAGTAAAAGCTCCAGCTAAAAGATTTTTACCATTAAAACTTGTAGTAAATGATATATTATCTAACTCTTCAAGAAGTCTTGTAACATCAGCTTGAAGTGCTTTTCTAGTCTGTTCAGTCTGTCCATCTTGTGCTGCTTGAACTGCTTTTACTTTAATTATATCAGTAATAGAAACCTGCTCATCCATCGCTTTATCTGCAATTTGGACAATTCCTATGGCATCATTAACATTTCTAACAGCTTGTCCTAAAGAGTTCGCTTGATTTCTAAGTCCATCAGCTATCATTAAACCACTTGAATCATCAGCCGCTTTATTAATTCTTTGACCACTACTTAATTTTTCTAAAGAATCAGCAACTTGTCTGTTTATTTTGCTACCCTCACTGTGAGAATTTAAACTAGCTACATTAGTATTGATTAAAAAGCTCATAACTACTCCTTTAGCTTTTATTATTAATTATTTAATTATTATTTAAAAATTAAAAAAGCAAAAAGTGTTCCTAGTTAAGATAAAAATATAAAATTAAAAAAACTAACAAGTTTTTTATTTTTATATTTATATAATACTTTTATAATTTAAAGTGAGAGAGAATAAAATGTTAAATGATATAATTTATATTTTAAAAAACCTTAAGTCTAGAATTAGTGTCTTCTCTATTAGTAAAAAAATTGCTCTTATCAATTTTTTTATGTTTGCATTGATTATCTCTATATTTTACTCATATAACTATTTTATTACATATCCTATGCTAAGAACACATGTTGAGTATAGAATTGATGATATCATTCGTTTTGTTGAGCCTGAAATTAATATTGCAGTAGATTTAGAGATTGAAGAGACACTACACGATGTTTTAAAAAAAGTTATAACTTTAGAGAGTGTAGGTAGAGTTATTATTAAAAAAGATGGAAAACTTTTAGATGAAGTTTCAGAGTTAAATTATAGTAAATTACCTGTACCAGAAAGAGATGAAACTTTACTTTTTAAAGATAGAAAATTACCATATTTTGTGAGAGCTAAAAATTTAAAATATTGGAGAGATAATACTCAAATGATAGTTTTTTATTCTGCAACTCCATTCTTGAATACAATTTCAAATTATAAAAAATTTACATTTATAGTAACTATTCTTATTTTTATATCTATTACTATATTTTCTATTATTATTAAATTTTTGCTACTTCCATTTACTAAACTTGCAAATAGATTAAAAAACTTAAAACTTAATAATATTGAGCCAATTATTTTTAAAAATATAAAATATAATGATGAGAGAGAAGATATTATAAAGGTTACAAATGAAGTTTTAATTGAAATAAAAGACGCTTTTGATGTAATTGAGGATTTAAATAAAAATCTTGAAAAAAAAGTTTTTGAAAAGACCGAGAAACTTGAAGAGAAGACAAGTGAATTAGAAGAGCTAAATAAATTTTTAAAATCAAAAGTTGATGAAGAAGTTAATGCAAATAGAGAAAAAGACCATATTTTAATTCAACAATCTCGTTCCGCTGCGATGGGTGAAATGATAGGAAATATTGCACATCAATGGAGACAACCTATAAATTCATTAGGTTTAATTTTATATAGTATAAAATCAAAAGTATTAAGAGGAAATATCACTAATGATAAATTTGAAGAGTATTATCACGAGGCAAGAACTTTAATAGAAAAAATGTCACAAACAATTGATAACTTTAGAGATTTTTTTAAAACTGATAGAATTAAAAAAGATTTTTATATTAAAAATGTTTTAGATGATGTAATCTCTATTGTAGATGCTAGTTTTAAATTTCATAATATAAATCTTATAGTTAATAGTAATCCAGAAATTAAACCATATGGTTATCCAAATGATTTATTGCAAGTTCTTTTAAATATTTTAACAAATGCAAAAGATAGTATTTTAGAGGCTAAAAAGAAAGATAGAAGAGTTGAAATTAATATTCATAAAACAGATGATAATGTAATAATAAAAATATTAGATAATGGTAAAGGGATAGACCCTAATATTGCAGATAAAATTTTTAACTCTTACTTCAGTACAAAAAAAGAGAATAAAGGATCAGGTATAGGACTTTATATGAGTAAAGTTATAGTAGAAAAACATTTTTTAGGAAAAATTTATGCTATTGCTTCAAATGATGGAGCAAAATTTATAATTGAATTACCTCTTCCCTCTCATAATAAATAATACTCTTATCTAGTTTATATTAGATGTAGATAGGATATTAAATTATCCAACCTCCCCCTAATAGTTTTTCATCATCATAAAATACTGCTGCTTGAGATGGGGCAATACCATAAACAGGTTCATTTAACTCAATATGTGCAATTCTATCAATAATTTTTACATTGCATTCTATTTTTTTACTTCTATATCTAATTTTAACACTAGCCTTAAACTCTAACTCATCTATAAACATATTTAAATCTTTTGCTAAAATTTTTGTAACTTTTAAATTTTCATATTCACCTATTTCAATTTGATTTTTATCAGCAATAATTTTCGTAACATAATGTGGAGTTTGCCCAGCCTCATAAGTAAATCCTCTTCTTTTACCGATGGTATAGTGCATATAACCTTTATGTACTCCAACAACTTTGCCATCTTTAATAACTTCACCACTCTGATTTGGATTTGTAAATTCACTTAAAATATCTGTATAAGCCCCATCTACAAAACATATATCATTACTCTCTTTGCTAACAGCAATATCTTTTAAAACTTCTATCTCTTTAGCTTTGGCTTTAACTTTCTCTTTTAAAAGATTACCCAGCGGAAAAATCAAATTTTTTAAAATATTCTTATCTATATTAAATAGAAAATAACTCTGATCTTTTGATTTATCTTTAGCTTGATATAAAAATTTACCGTCATTTTTAAGATAATGTCCCGTAGCTAACTTATCAATTCCAAGTGATTTTCCAAACTCATACATTGCTCCAAATTTAATATGACGATTACATATAGCACAAGGATTAGGTGTTTTACCATCTATATAAATTTGAATAAATGGATTAAATACAAATTTACTAAATTTATCTTTTAAATCTAATATATGATATTTTATATTTAAATACTTGCTTATTTTTTCAACTCTTGCGATATTGTCTTCGTGATAATTAGCACCTCTATCGTGAAGTATCATATATACTCCCTCAACTTCAAAGCCTTGCTGTTGCAATAAATATGCCGAATAACTTGAATCTATCCCACCACTTAAACCTAATAGTACTTTTTTCATTTCAACTTCTCATCACTTTTAAATTATGTTTTTCTAAAATTTCTTTTACAATATTATCTTTTTTAGCTAACTCTTCAATTATAGTTATAATTTTTTCTAATGTTTTTTTATCAGCTTTTTCTATAAGCTTAGTATCTAATTTTTTACTATACTTCTCTTCTGCCTCTTCTATTGTTTTTCTTCTATCCCAGAACATATAACCAATTGCTCCAAATATAGAAGCTAAAAGCCCCATCATTAAGTTTTGCATAAATTCAAATCTCTTATTCATATATTTTTGCATATCTCCAAACCTCTTATCCATATATTTTTGCATATCTTCGAATCTCTTATTTGTAGATTCTTGACTTGACCTAATTACTTCTAAGAGTAACCTATTATTCTCTTTTATATCTTTTCTTAACTCTTTTATATCATCTTTAGTTGCTACTTCATTAGCAAATGAAAATATAACTAACGAAATAATTATTAAAAATTTTTTCATTTTATTAGCCCCTATTTTTTACTTTAGATATTATCACAAATTTATTAAGGGATTCAATAATTTAATAATATAATTACAAAAATTTTTAATTTTAGAGGATTAAATAAAAAAATGAAAAATATAAGAAACTTTTCAATTATCGCACATATTGACCACGGTAAAAGTACATTAGCAGATAGATTAATTCAAGAGTGTAAAGCTGTAAGTGATAGAGAGATGAAAGCTCAACTCTTAGATGGTATGGATATTGAAAAAGAGAGAGGTATCACAATTAAAGCCCAAAGTGTTCGATTAAATTATGAAAAAGATGGAGAAACTTATGTTTTAAACTTAATTGATACCCCAGGTCATGTTGATTTTAGTTATGAAGTTAGCAAATCATTAAAAAGTAGTGATGGGGCATTATTAATTGTAGATTCAGCCCAAGGGATTGAGGCTCAAACTATGGCAAATGTCTATATCGCAATTGAAGATGATTTAGAGATAATTCCAGTTATAAACAAAATAGATCTTCCCTCGGCTGATCCAGATAGAGTAATTGATGAAATTGAAACAACTATCGGTTTAGATTGCTCTGATGCTATTTTAACAAGTGCAAAAACAGGTCAAGGTATAAAAGAGTTATTAGATGTAATTATAGAAAAAATTCCACCTCCAAGTGGAGATGAAAACGCCCCCACAAAAGCACTTATTTATGATAGTTGGTTTGATAACTATTTGGGTGCTGTGGCACTTGTTAGAGTGTTTGATGGAAGTATTAAAAAGAATCAACAAATTTTAGTTATGGGGACAAAAAATCAACATCAAGTAAATGATTTAATGTATCCAAATCCAATTGCTCCAATTAAAACAAAAGAGATAAAAACTGGTGAAACTGGTATCGTTGTTTTAGGACTTAAAAATGTAAAAGATGTTCAAATTGGTGATACGATAACAGATTTTAAAAATCCAACAGAAAATATTATCGAAGGATTTGAAGAGGCAAAAAGCTTTGTATTTGCTGGGCTTTACCCAATAGAGACTGATAAATTTGAAGATTTAAGAGATGCGTTAGATAAACTTAAATTAAATGACTCATCAATCTCTTATGAGCCTGAAACTTCAGTTGCTTTAGGTTTTGGTTTTAGAGTTGGATTTTTAGGAATGCTTCATATGGAAGTTGTAAAAGAGAGATTAGAGAGAGAGTTTAATTTAGATTTAATAGCAACTGCACCAACTGTAATTTATAGAGTTGAGTTAAATAATAGTGATGAAATTTTTGTAGAAAACCCTAGCGAATTGCCTGATATTGGTAAAATAAAAACGATATATGAGCCTTATGTAAAAGCTACAATTTTAACACCTGCGGAATTTTTAGGGAATATTATCACAATGTTAAATGACAAAAGAGGAACTCAAGAGAAAATGGATTACATCACAGAAGAGAGAGTAATGCTTGAGTATTCAATCCCAATGAATGAAATTATTATTGATTTTTATGACAAATTAAAATCAGCCACAAAAGGTTATGCAAGTTTTGATTATGAACCAATTGAGTATAGAGAGGGTAATTTAATTAAGCTTGATATAAAAGTTGCGGGTGAAGTTGTCGATGCCCTTTCGATTATAGTTGATAGAGATAAATCTCAATCAAAAGGTAGAGATTTAGTAAAAAGTATGAAAGAGTTAATCCCAAGACAACTTTTTGAAGTAGCTGTTCAAGCGAGTATCGGAAGTAAAGTAATTGCAAGAGAGACTGTAAAATCTATGGGTAAAAATGTAACTGCTAAGTGTTATGGTGGAGATATTACAAGAAAGAGAAAACTTTTAGAGAAACAAAAAGCTGGTAAAAAGAGAATGAAATCAATCGGTAAAGTAGAGTTGCCACAAGAGGCTTTTTTGGCAGTGCTTAAAATTGATTAGTTAAATTAAAATTTACAAAAGGATATTAAAGAGGTTAAAAAGTTGCTAAATTAAATTCTAAATATCTTCTACACTAAGCCCAGTAATAAATGAAATAGTGTTTAAATCTATCCCTTGAGATAATAATTTTTTAGCAATATTCCTTTTTCAATTCCTTTTTTGCATAATTTAAAAATATAAGATATGGTAAAAAATTA
The DNA here is from genome assembly GCA_016744535.1 of Campylobacteraceae bacterium. Classification (GTDB taxonomy): domain Bacteria; phylum Campylobacterota; class Campylobacteria; order Campylobacterales; family BB28; genus BB28. The sequence goes on along the minus strand of JADGEE010000027.1, from coordinate 10,737 downwards.
GGCTTTAACTTTTGGGCAATTGTCAATTATTTTTGAAGGTATATTTAAGCAATATTTAAAAGTATAATTTGTTACTGGTGGTTACTTGACACACTTTTTTTAACGGTCTTGACTTTTTACTCCATTATATAATTCAATCTTCTAATAATTAACACTCATTAACAATTTATTTAATTTCTATTATCAAAGTATTGTTATAATTTTACTGTTAACAAAAAAAAGCTACTAAACTAAGTTAACACTTTTTGTTTAAACCTCCTTATAAAAATTACAAACAAACATTTCAATGTTTTCTTTTCTCCTTACTTACTATTCTTCTTTAAATTTTTCTTCTAAAACGATAATATTTTTCTCTCTTTTTACAATTCTTTCAGTTAGTGTTTTTCTAATACCTTTTAAAACTTCCTTTGCTAAAAATTTTTCAAATAAAATACCTTTTCCCTCTTTATTTCTAATTGAAAAATCTTTACGATTTAAATTATTATCTAAATTTGCTATTTTTTTAAATAAATCGTCAAGTTCAGCTTTTAATAGCTCTATATCTTCTCTATTTATGTACTCTATATTATCCTCTTGAGCATATAAAATCATATCATCTCCTTTTTATTTTATTATATAATATTACCTTAATAAAGTGATAAATTTATTTAGAAACTTATTGTTTAATTGGTGGCTCATCTCTTTTTTCATTAAAAGAAGTGAATCAAAAGTACTAAAAGGCTCTTTATATGAGCGTTTTGTGGTCAATGCATCAAAAATATCAGCTATTGCAATAATTTCAGCAAAAACTGATATTTTATTTCTGGTTAAACCATCAGGATAACCTGTCCCGTCATATTTTTCGTGATGACTTCTAATTCCAGAGAGTATATTCTTATCACTAATACCATTTTCAACTGCTATTGTATGACCATAAACTGGATGCTTTTTTATCTCATAAAATTCTGTTTCAGTTAATTTTCCACTTTTATTTACAATATTATGGTCAATTTTTGCTTTTCCAATATCGTGTAAAATAGCAGCTGTCCCTAATTGTTCTAACTCTTCCCTTGTAAAAAGTAGAGTTTTTGCTAAACCAAGAGAATAAATTGTTACATCAATTGAGTGAGTATAAGTATAATAGTCATAAGAAGTTACTTTCATAAGAGATTTTAATGCACCGTCATTGTTTAATATATTATCCATAAGTGAATATACTATTTTTTTTGAACGATTTATATTGATTTTTGGATTTTTAAATAAATCTTGCATAATATTTGAAGCTGTATCATAAATAATTTCTGATTTTTCATCTAGTGATATAGTATTGCTATTTGTAATATTTTGTAAATTATCCTCTAAATAGTTTTGATAATCTTTTCGATCAATAAATATTGATTTTTGTGAGTTTAATTTTTTTTCAACACTATCAAATGGAGTATCTTTTTTTATTAAAATTTGATATTTATCATCTTCTTTTATGTAACAATCAAAATCTATATTATCCCAAACTATTAAGTTCAAAGTTTTTGTATTTATTGGAACTAAATTTTTTTTCTCTTTTTTTATATTTAAAACAGATATCTTTTTATCTTCCTCTTGCATTATAAATCCTTTTGAAATATTTTAAAAATACTCTTTATCTAAATTATTATATTTAAACCACTTAAAATATGTAAGTAATCCTTTATCTCTATTTCTAAACTCTTCCTCTTTTTTATATAAAAAACATTTTTTACAAAGTTTATAATACTTATCACCATTTTTATCTTTTATCTTAAAAATATCTTCATTTGTTTTAATGATTTCATAACATAGTTCGCATTTTGTGTGAACTTCAGATTTACTCTCTATTATCTCTTCCATATATTCTCCCTTAAAAACTATTTTAAAAATTTTTAATTTTATTTTGGCAATTTTTCAATTATTGGTATTAGTTTTATTTGTAAAGCTTTCATTGTAAAAGGCTTCATAATATAACTATCGATACCAGTTTTAATAGCTTTAATTATTTTCTCTTTTGAACCCTCAGATGTAATCATAATTATATATATATCTTTATACTCTTTAATTTTTTTAATTTTTTCTATAAATTCCATACCATTCATTATAGGCATATTCCAATCTATAATTAAAATTTTCATATCTGGATTTTTATTTAAAACTTCTAATGCTTCCACACCATTACAAGCTTCAAAAATATTATCAACTCTACTTATTTTATTTAAAATTTTTTTAACACTACCTGTAATTATAGAACAATCATCAACGACTAAAATATTCAATTAATCCCCTTTTTATTATTAAGTCTATTTTGTCTATTATAACAATAAAAGTTTAATAAAAAATCACTATATCTTAAATACTGTAACCAAAATAAGACTATTTTGATTATTATATTTATCATAACATTAGGTTAAAATTTATTGCTGAAAAAATAGTTTTTAAAAATTCTTCTTTTTTCATATTCAATAAAATCTCTAAAGCATTTATAAATTCTTTATATAAAGAGCTTTTTTCACTATCATATCTATTAATATTAAATTCTCTATATCTCCAAAAAATAGATATAAATCCTGCATAAAGAGTATATTCATAAATATACTCTTTTTCTAAATCAGTTAATTTTCTATATTTTTGATACTCATATATCATAACTTTAACTAAATTTAAATTTAGTTTATTATTTTTAAAACAACATCCATACATAGCCCTACAAATATCAAAAATTGAATTTTCATAAGCTAACTCTTCAAAATCTATCAAAAATACTTTATTATTAAATTCAATTAAATTATCTAAAAAAATATCACAATGTGTAGCACTTTTTGGTAAATTATCAAAAGGAATAGATTCTACTTTTAGAAGTATAATTTCAAATAAATTATTTAATTTAGTATTAAAATTACTTTTAAACTCTTTTATATCTTTTAAATTTAGCGAATATCCTATATTTAAATTTACTTCTCTATCAATTTTAATATTATGTAATTTTGAAATTAATTTTCCAATTTTGATTATATTATCTATATTTTGTTTTGGATGTTTTCCATCAATGTATTCAAAAACTACGCATTTATCACTATTTTGATTTATAATTATTTTTGGTGTAGGAAAGTTTTTTTTAACTAAATAATTTATAAAATTTAACTCATTTGTTATAGATTCAATACTCTTATATCTATATATTTTAAAAAAGTATTTATTATTATTTTCATCAATTATTAAATAGTTGAAATTAGTTAAACCAAAACTAACCTTTTTAATTTCTTTAAAACCTATATTATTAAACACTCTAAAACCTCATTTTAATTTTTATAATCTAATATACTAAACAATATTAAAATAAACTTAAAATTAATAAAATTAAATAAAAAATTTGTTTATTTATATGCTTTTATAGTAATATTATAAATGTATTATTAAATGAGGAATTAAATGAAAAACAATATCAAAAAAGCAATGAATAAAAACATCAAAAAAGAAGAAGTTGCTAAAATTAAAAGAAAAAATATCAAAGAGGAAGAAGCAAAAAATAGAAGTGGTAATATTAAAATAGAAGATTTAAGAAAAGCTAGAAATGATATGAAAGGTAATGTTCATAAAGGTCTAAAAAAAGATGCTAAAGAGAATGTTACTAAAGTAAGAAGAAATAAAAAAGAGGAACTTGAAGAGATAAGATTAAATAAATTTATATCTCATAGTACAAAATATTCTCGTCGTGAAGCTGATGTATTAATAGCAGAAGGTAAAGTAACTATTGAGAATAAAATAGTTACAAATCTATCTACTAAAGTTGATAAATACGATAAAGTTTATGTGAATGGTCAATTTGTAAAAAGAATGGATAATTTATTTACAGTATTAGTTTATAATAAAGAGAAAGGTGAGCTTGTAACTAAAAAAGATGATAGAGGTAGAAAGACAATTTATCACTCATTAGCTACAAAATATAGACACTTTATTCCTGTTGGAAGATTAGATTTTGCAAGTGAGGGACTTTTACTTTTAACTGATAATCCAAAAATTGCTACAAAACTTATGGAGAGTAAGTTAGAGAGAGTTTATAATATCAAAATAAATGGACTTGTTACTCAAGATATGGAAAATGCTATGAAAAATGGAATAGAGATACACGGAACAGCTGGAGCTCATAAAGATACAAAAATTACATCAATGACAATTGCTCCATTTTATGCTTATCAAATCCTTAAAAACCGCCCAGAGTATTCAAGGCTTAGAGTTGTTATCGGAGAGGGACAAAATAGAGAATTAAGACGATTTTTTGCAAATTTTGAGAGAGAAATTACAGATTTAAAAAGGGTTGCATTTGGAGGAATTGAGCTAAATAATCTACCAACTGGTAAACATAGATTTTTATCTCAAAGAGAATACGATGATTTAAAAGAGTTCATATTTGGTAAAAAGAAAGATAATGTAATAAAAGAGGTAAGAGAAGTAAGAGAGGATTAATTCTATTTATATATTTTTCTCACCTCTAATTTTAGTATTGTAATAAAATAGCCCTAGTGCGATTATCATAAATGAAATTCCTAAAATTAAATATAAAGCGTAAATCATATCGTGATAGTTATATAGGGCAATTTTAAATACAACCATTAAAGCTTCAATAGATAAAGCGATTATAATTGAAATCATAAATTTACCAAAAACTTTTGTCTCATTCTCTTCAAAACTCTTATAAAAAACCTCTTGTTCTAATATTGTTTTTGATAAATCAAATATCGCAAGTCCAAGAGTTAAAGCTATTACAGATTTAAATATATCTTGAATCTCAATATTATTGATATGTATAAGTAGTTTTACAAAAATTGCACCAGCATAAAGCGTTAAAAATATAGCGAATGCCATAAGTGCAAATCCAATAAAAGCATAAACTACTTTTACTAATTTATCTAAAAATCTATTATTTTCAATCAATCTCATTTTTTCCATTAAATCTATTAAATTAAAATCAAATACAATAAATTTACCCTCAATTTCTCTAGCAATTGTGACACATAATTTACCGCTTCGTGAACTTATATATGAGTTGCTAATAAAAGTTTTATTATCTCCAAAATTTGCTTTTTCAAATAGGTAATATTTACTAACACCAACCATTGAATCATTAATTTTATTTTTATAGATATAGGGTGTTAATTGAATAAATTCGGCATCAATTGCATAAGTAACTTCAAGTGCAGGTAAAATATTAAAATAATTAGCAAGATTATCACTCAATTTTTCACTAGACAAAGATTGATTAATTGTCGTTAATAGAAAGTTTTCAATAGTTGTTCTATTATTTTTATAAACTTGTAAAATCTCTTTCATTGAAATCCTTTAATACAAAATTTTATCGAAATTGTGGTTTCTTCTAAAAAATTAATTTTACTGTTTTCCCATTTTTATATCCTCTTATTGGCTTTTTTATAAACTTCCATATCATCTCTTTTACCCACAGCTATAATATGAATTAAAATTTCATTTTCTATTATTTGATAGATTATTCTATATTTTTTATTATTGAAATATACTTTTTTAAATCCTGATAAATTTAAATGGTTTTTGTTACCTAAGTTTTCACCTATTTCAGGAAATTTTAAAACCTGTTTTAACTTTTTTGTAAAAAGTAATTGAATAGAGTTATTCAATTTTTGTAACTCTTTTTTAGCTTCTGGATGAAATTTAAAGTTATACATAATTAATCATCTAAAGATAAATTTAACTCTTTTAAAACTTCATCTCCATCAAGATACTTATCTTTTGGTGTCTTTAATCTATTTTCAAGAGTTTTTAAAATTTCTAAATCCTCTTTCTCTTCGAGTAGATTTATTAAATTTTCATAAATATCAGTCGGTAAAATAACAGCTTCTATTTTATTATTTTTTAAAATTGCTAATTTTTCAACTTCATGATTTGAAACATTTGAAAGATAGCGTCCAAACTGTTTTGATATATCAGTTGATGATACTAACTCATTTTGTGCATAAGACACCATTTTATATCCTTTGAAATATTAAATATAATTATACGGATAATTATAACATCTTTTCAAAAAACTTAAAAATTTTATCGAAATTATTTACATATTTTGAGCAATTTATTTTTAAATTTTCTATATTCTCTATTTTAATAGATTTCTCTAACAATTTACAATTATTTTTTGAGTAATTTAACATATAATCTTTTTTTAATTTATCTTCAAACGATTTACAACTATTATTTAATTGATTTTCATTTAATTTTTGAAAATGTGCTAATAAAAATGTTTCTATACAAGGGTAAGAGATAACTACATTAACATTTGTAAGTTGTTTTACTTGATTTAATAAATTTGTATCATTTGGTGTTAATGTATCATCGTCAAACCAAACTATAAAATTTGAGTATTCAGAGTTATCGTTGATAATTTTTTCAGCTTGAGTTAAAATATTTTTAGCACTTCCTCCCTCTATATTTTTAAGTTTCGCACTTTTTCTATATAGCTTTTTTAAAACTTTTATATAATTCTCTTCTGTACACCCTTCAACTATAAAGTATGGAATAGATGATTTTAACTTTTTTGTACCTCTATCTCCTCTAGCCATCAATTTTCCTCATTTGGATAAAAGCTTTTTGGAACTGCCCCAAATCTACCGATTTTATATAGAGTTTCTAAATTTAAGCTTTTATCTTTTTTTAACTCTTCGAAATCATTTGCACAATATAGTTTACTCACACTATTCTCTTTCTCTACAAACCATAAAGTCTCTTTTGAAAAGTTATTTATAATACAAGGATTATGAGATGAGCATATTAATTGAGCTTTCTCTGAATTTTTAAACATATCAATTACATATTTAACTATTTTAAAGTGGAGTTTTGAATCTATTTCATCTAATATTAAAATACCTCCATATTTTAATAAACCTATTAAATGTAAACTAAAATTGAACAGTTTTATTGTCCCATCACTCTCAAAATCAGCTTCAATCTTTATTTCTCCATTTTCACTTTTATGATAAAAAAATATCTCTTCAGGTTCATTTTCAGGAATTAATTTAAAATCAATAATTTCAGTATCTGCTATTTTAAGCAACTCTAAAACTTTATCTTTGAAATTGAGTTCTATAATATCTTTCGCATTTTTAACTAACTCTTCTTTAGATAGTTTAAATTGATTTTTATAACCTAAATTTGGACTAGAATAAAATAGATTAAATACCTCATTTATCTCTTTTTGAGTATTATAACTACTTGCTAACGATAATATAGAAATATTGTTTCTTAAATTTTTTTCTAACTCTCGCTCTCCTCTAATAGCTTTTATTACTTTGAGTTTTTCTCTATGGACTATAACTTTTCCCCTTTTTGTCTTTAAAATTTCCCTTATAACTTCTTTTCTATTCAATTCTAACTCATATATATAAATTTTTTCATTTATCAAAAACTCCACATAAAAAGTTGTATTTTCATCTTTAGTTTGTAAAAATGCTTCAAATGGCATTAAACTATTTTTTTCTATTTGTTGAAATGAAATTCTAATAAAAAATAAAAGAAAAGAAATAGCTTTTAATAAATTTGTCTTTCCAGAAGCGTTTGAGCCATAGAGAATTAAAGCGTGATTTGTCTCTTTTGCCTTTCTATTTATATCTAACTCAAAACTAACTTCATCTCTAAAAGAGTAAAAATTTTTTACACTAAAGTATTTTATCATCTCTACAACTTCACAAAATTCTCTAAAATTTTTAGCCCTATTTCGTGTGATTTTTCAGGGTGTGGCTGAATTCCATAAATATTATCTTGGTTTACTGCACTTGCAAACTCATATCCATAAAAAGTTTTTCCTATAATATTTTCCTCTTTTGTTTCAATATGTAAACTATGCACAAAATAGAGATAAAAACTCTCATTTAATCCATTAAACAGAGGATTATCTTTTTTAAATATTTTGTTCCAACCCATATGTGGAACTTTTAGAGGAGTTGAAAATTTTGATTTATCAAAATATTTAACTTCACCATCAATCAACCCTAATCCCTCTTTTTCGCCAAACTCTTCACTCTTGTTAAATAGTAGTTGCATTCCAAGACAAACCCCTAATAGTGGCTTTCCACTCTTTGCAAACTCTTTTATTGCACTATCTAAATTAAACTCTTTTAAATGTTCCATCGCATCGCCAAAAGCACCAACCCCAGGGAGAATTACTTTATCATAATTTTTTAACTCATTAGGGTCTGATACAACTTCTGCACTTTTACCGATTTTATCAAAAGCATTTTTAACACTTGCAAGATTTCCCATATTATAATCAACTATTGCTATCAACTTTAGCCCTTCCTTTTAAAGTAGTTTTGATATAAAATGTAAGTCCAAAGAGTAACATTGTAACACCACCAATCAAATAAACAGCATATACAATTTTTTCTGGACCTGTAATTGCAAATTTAAAAACTAACATAAGTGATTCAATGGCTAGTGCAATAATAATTGAGCCTAAAAATTTTGTCATAGTTTTATGTATCTCAAAAGCAGCTGTTTTTGAATTATGTTTTCCTAACACTTCCTCTTCAAATATCGCTTTAACTAAATCAAATATTGCTAAGGATAGGGTTAAAAGAATAGTCGCTTCAAATATTCCCTCAATTTTAATTGAACGAAAATCCATAATATGAACAACACCTCTTGAAAATAGTAAAGTTGCTACTATAAATAATCCTAAAGCAAAAGCTGAATATACCACTTTGTTAAAGTGTTCAAAAACTATATTCATACCCTCCGGTCGAATAACTTTTAAAAGCTCTTTCATAGTTATATCGATACACGCAATAAATTGTAATTGACCTTTTTGGTTATAAATAGGATAAGATGCTGTAACAGTTAGCTCACCTGTAATTGCACACGGATATGGGTCAGTTAAAATACATTTTTTCTCTTTTACTGCTCGATAATGATAAGCTCTATGGCTTCTATTTTCAGATTTTCCTGTTCTAGATTTTGGATTTTTAGAGATATTATCAATCACTTGAATTCCATCAGCACTTAAAATATACAAAGCACTAAAATTTTTAATCTCTATTTGAATCTTTTCTAAACCCTTAATAGCTGTATCTATATTAAATAGTGGCAATTTATTTGGAATATTTCTATTAAATAAGAAACACATATATGCCCTAGCTTGGTATCTAATTTTGGAAAACTCTCCTATATCTCTCTCTAACATTTTAAACCTTTAAATTTTTAATTTCATTATTTAGAAAATTTGTAAAAATTTCACTATAATTTTTGTTTTGTGGTAACTTCTCTAAAAAGCCCTCTAAAATAGTTTTATAATTTACTAAATTTAAATTACCTTTTAATATCTCATACTTTAGCATTACCCAATATGTATTCAAAACATCACTTTCACAATAATCAATAATTTCATTTAATTTATCTTCATAAAAAAGCTCGTGTACTTGATTTCCTGATACATCAAATTTACCAGGTATTCCTGACATAGAACAAACAGTATCAAGTTTAAGACCTCTAACTGCTCCAAAGTGTGCGAGAGAATCTAATAAATCTAAATTTTTCTTTTCACTATATCGTGAGCGATAACCTTCCCATTTATCACTATTAAAAAATGCTTTGCAACTTAAATTATATTTCATACCCCTTAAAAATAACATAGGTATATCAAATCCATTTCCATTAAAACTTACTAATTTTGGCTTTTTAGAATCTATAAAACCTAAAAAGTTTTTCAAAATATCAATTTCTTCAGTATCTGTTAAATCTCTTGGAAATGAGCCAACTTTTAAAAAATTAAAATCATTATCAGTAATAACTGCTGAAATTGTTACAACTTTGTGAAAAGCAATTGGTAAAAAGCTATTACCACTCTTCTCTTTTTGAATCTCGAATGCTTGATTAATAATATCTAAATCACTTCCACTAACTTTATACTCTTTTTTAACTAACTCCACATCAGGAATAGTTTCACAATCAAATATACAAATCATTATTTACCTTTTTATATTTTATTTTAAACTTTTAATCTCTTCAATACTTAAATCTGTTGAAATTACAATTATATTTAAATCTATATTTTGCTTTAATAGTTTTTTTGCGATTTTTATTTTTGCTAATTTTTCGCCCTCTTTAATTCCATCAATTTTACCTGCTCCGTAATTTGAATTAATTAAACTATTTTGATACATTAAATCCTCAACATATCGCTCATAAGCTATCTGTTTATCTAGTGGAAGTTTCATAATATCTAGTTTCTCTTTTGCTTCTTTTATCCCTTTTGCACTAAATTCATCTTTTATCTCTTCATTTTTTAAAAAATATATCCATTCATCTAAATTATCTTTTGCAATATCATTAAAATTCTTAACTTTTATTAGATAATATTCAGGGTAAAGTTTTGAGATATTCTCTTGTTTATATAACTCTTTTTGTTTATCATTTAATTGCAATTCATCGTGATTGTGAATACCTTCAAATTTAGTTACACCTTTATAGATATAATCTTTGCCTATTCCTAAATCAAAGTATAAAATATTAACTGAAATCACTTTCACGATTGAGCTATAATCCTCTTTTACTTTTATATGTTCTGTGATTACTTTTGAAGTGCCATAAAGTATTCTTTGTAAATAATCATATTCTGTCGCATATTGAAGCTCAATTATAATAATTTCATCTTTTTGATTTTTAACTTTTAAATCAACTCGATTATATTTATCATCTCTTAACTCTTGATTAGATTCACTCTCTAATATTTCA
>JADGEE010000026.1 GCA_016744535.1 Campylobacteraceae bacterium | reverse complement strand
GATATATTTGGGTGAAAGTGATAAAATTATTGATAGTAATTTAGCAAAAAAATTTTTTATAGATTTTGCTACAATCTATTTTATTAAAAGTGTCGGTCATATTTTAAAGGATTAACTAATTAATGTATAAAAGAGAAATTGATAATTTAATAAATCAAAATAAAATTCCAAAAAATATTATGCTTTTTGGTGAGTGTAACTATTTTATTGAATATTACTCAAATATTATTGTTAAAAACATTGAAAATAATAGTGAAAAATTAGTATTTTATTTTGATGAGTATGATTTTAAAACAGCTAAAAACTATCTATCTCAAACATCTCTATTTGGAGATAAAAATATATTAATTTTAAAGCTTGATAAAAAAATATCTAAAGATGAAATTAAATCTTTAATAGATTTAACTAAAAAAGTTGATGATAGTTATTTAATAGTTGAATTTTATGGAAAAGATTTTAAAACTATGAGTGGATATTTTAAAAATAGTTTTGTGAGATTTTTCAAACCATTTTTAAATGAAGCTATACAACTTTTAAATATAAAAGCTAACAAGTTAAATATAGATATAGATAGATATTCACTTGAACACTTATTAGTAATTGAAAATTATGATTTGGCTTTAGCTATGAATGAGTTAAATAAATTTGCTATTTTGGATATAAAAATAACTACAAAAGAGATAGATAAATTAACTTATGGTTTAGGAGATGTAAATTTAGATGAGTTGATTTTAAAAATTTTCGATAAAAAATATTTTTTCAGTGATTTAAAAACTATTTTAGAAAAAGAGGATGAGTTAAGAGTTATTATGGCTATCACTAGTTTTATTAGCAATATTTTTATGTTTTATCTATTTTTTCAAGCAAATGGATTTTTTGATTCAAAAGCAGTTTTAGGTTATAAGTTACCAAAACACATTGAAGAGAATAGATTTAAGATTGCAAAAAGATTAAATTTAAAAAGTTTTGACTTAATAATAGAACATCTTCAAAAAAGTGAATTATTATTAAAAACTGAATCTAAAGTCGATAAAAATTCTATTCTATATTCAACTTTAATAAAGCTACAAACTTTATTTTGATACAATCGCGAGTCTTAATAAATCCTTGCCCAATATAAGGGCTAAGAAACCAAAAGGAGTAAAATGAAATTTTACGATACTATGTTTGTTTTAAAACCAACATTAACAGAAGAAGAGAGAAACGAAAGAATTGAATTCGTTAAAGGTGTAATTACTAAAGGTGGTGGAGAAATTTCTGCAACTAATGAAGTTGGAGCTAGAGAGTTAGCTTACAAAATTGATAAAGATAGCAGAGGTTATTACTACACAATTTATTTTAAAGCACCAGGTAATTCAATTTTAGAATTAGAGAGAATCTATAGAATTAATGAAGATATTATTAGATTTATAGTTGTAAAATATGTAAAGAAAAAAGAACTTGCATACTGGAATAAAACAGTAGAAGATTTAAATAAAAAAAATGCTAGAGCGTAAAAGGTAAATTTATGTTTAATAAGGTGATATTGGTTGGTAATTTAACAAGAGATATAGAGATTAGGTATTTACCAAGTGGTCAAGCATTAGCAAAGACTGCTATTGCAACAAATAGAAAATATAAAGTAAATGGAGAACCTAAAGAAGAAGTTTGCTTTATTGATATTACTTTTTGGGGTAGAAGTGCCGAAGTTGCTAATCAATATTTAAGAAGAGGTTCTAAAGTTTTAGTCGAAGGTAGACTAAATTTTGAGCAATGGACAAATCAAGAAGGTAAAAAACAGAGTAGGCACTCTGTGACAGTTGAGAATATGCAAATGCTTCCTAAATCTGATAGTGACGGAGGTGGATATCAACCACAACAATCGCAATCACAAACACAGCAACCAGCTCAACAGCAACAACCACAACAGAGTTATCAAAAGCCTTATGCTAATGAGCCTGAAAAAATACCAGAGATTGATATAAATGAAGATGACATACCGTTTTAAGGAGAATATAAATGGCTGAAAAAAGAAAATATACTAAAAAAACTTGTAAATATTGTGAAATGAAAGTTGGTTTTATAGATTATAAAGATATAAGACTTATTAGACACTCTCTATCTGAAAGATATAAAATTATGCCAAGAAGACTTACTGGTAATTGTAAAAAACACCAAGAGTTAGTTGAGAGAGCAATTAAAAGAGCTAGACATATTGCATTAGTTCCATATATTGTAAATACTAAAAAAGTTATGGAATTTAGCACTTTTGCTAGATATTAATAAAAAGAGAGTTAAAAACTCTTTTTTATTCTTTTACTTTATTTAAACACTTTGCAATCGCAATTCCCTCTCGTAAGCCATCGTCAATAACAATACACTCATTGAATTTTGTTAAAATCAATAACTCTTTTAAAATTAGAACCCCTGCTACTATTAAATCACTTCTACCAACTCCGACTAATTTCTCTCTAGTTTTTAAATCTACTTTTAATAATTTTTCTAATTCTATATCTAAATCTTCAATTTTTAATTTACTACCACTAACTTTTTTATAGTCATAACTCTCATAATCAAGCCCCAATTTCATTGCTGAAATTGTAGTTGGAGTTCCTGCTGTGGCTACAAATAAAAGTGGTTTTTTATATTTTTTATAAATCTCTTTAATAAACAAACTTATCTCTTTAAACTCTTTTTTTATATTTTTTTCTATATTTTCTTTAGTTTTATATTTTTGTGCAATAGGAATAATTCCTAATTTAAAACTCTTAGCAATAACTCCATCTATTATAATTTCAGTTGAACCACCTCCAACATCTACAAGTAAAAAGTTTTTATTTATATAATTTAAATTTTTAAGTGCCTCTTTTACAGCTAAAGTTGTAAATTTAGCTTCATCCTCTCCACTAATTACTTTAAATTCAACTCCTGTTTTAACTTTTATCTCATTTAAAATTTCATTTGAATTTTTTGCACTTCTTAATGCCTCTGTTGTAACTGCTATTATTTCAGTATTAAAATTTATTTTCTTTTTTGCTCTCAAGATAGCTTCTATTACTCTACCTTTTGCTTCATTAGAAATAATACCACTTTCGTGTAATTTATCAGCAGTTTTTACAACTCTTTCAAACTCTTCTACTCTATTTTTATTTTTACAATCAATTTTTACTACTCGTAGAGTATTAGAACCTAAATCTATGCCTATAATAGTTTTTAACTCCAAATAAACTCCTCGTCTATGTCGGGTCTTCCTTCTAATATTTTATGAGGTGTATACTTTGCTTTATAATTAAGACTTCCGCACTCTTGTACATAATAACCTAAATATATCCAATTTAAATTTAACTCTTGTGCTAACTCAATCTCTTTATATATAGAATAAACTCCTAGATATCTCTTTGAAAAATCAGGATCATAATAGAAATATACTGCTGAGATTCCATCATCTAAAATATCAATTAAATCAACTGCAATTAATTTATTATCTAAAAAAAATAGCATTTCATAACCAAACTCATTATATCCACTCACAAATGAACCAAAATAATTTTCAGATGAATTTTCTTCAAATTTCCAACCCTTTTTATTTTCCATAAATTTATGATATTTATTAAACAAATTTAAATGATCTTGTGTTATAGAGGCTTTTCTAATCACTATTTTTAAATCACTATTTTTTTTTATAGTTCTTCTCATAGATTTTGATGGATTAAAATTTTCAATATCAATTTTCATACTTTCGCACTTATTGCAATTTTTACAAATTGGGCGTGAAAACATTTTACCAAATCGTCTCCAACCTCTCTCTATCAATTTACTATAAAACTCTTTTGAACAATCTTGAATAACTTTATAGTGTATCTTTTGAGTATGATTATCTAAATATGAGCAATCTCCCTCATCTGTTAAAAAATCGTAAACTTTCAACTTTTTACTCCTTTAATAGAGAGTTTTTTATATTTATCTAAATAAAATTTATCAAAATCATTTGCTATAAAAAACTCTCCACTGAAATTATCTTCAATCTCTTTTGCAAGTAGAGTTATCGACTCTTTTGTTTTAATTGGATTAAATCTGTATCTAGGACTTATATGAGTTAGAATTAAATTTGGCACTTTTACCTCTTCACAAACAATAGCCACTTTTTTAGCAGTTGAATGTTGTAGTTTCAGACTCAATTTATCATAAGTAGCTTGTGTATATGTAGCTTCGTGAATTAATAAATCAATCTCTTGTAAATATGGATTTAAAATTTCAGGTGAGTAGTTATCTCCTGCTATAATTACTCTTTTGGCATTAATTGGCTCTTTTGAAAATATTTTACCATCGATAACTCTTCCATCTTCTAGTGTTACAGTTTTACCTCTCTTTAATTTTGCATAAATAGGGCTTGGTTTAATTCCATAAGCAATTGCTTTTTTTTTATCAAATTGTCCCATTTTAGGATACTCAATTATATAATAAGCAATCGTAGTTACACTATGTTTTAAGCTTAAAATTTTTATATTAAAATCACTAAATTTTAACTCATCTCCACTCTTAATTTCAATAATTTTAAGCTCAAAACATAAATGTAAATTTGTAGTTTTAATAATTCCATCTAAATACTCTTTTATTCCAACTGGTCCATAAATTTCAAGTGTTGTTTTAATTTCATTCATAGATTTTGAAGCAATAAGTCCAGCTAATCCATAACAGTGATCGCCGTGAAGATGGGTTATAAAGATTTTATCTAATTTTCCAATTGATAAATCACTTCTTAAGAGTTGGTGTTGTGTACCTTCACCACAATCAAATAGATACCATTTTGAATTTTTATCAAAATTAACTCCAAGTGCTGATACATTCCTACTTTTTGTAGGTGTACCAGCTGAAGTTCCTAAAAATGTAAAAGTCAAATTTTACCTTAAAATTTAGATATATAATCACCTAAAGCTTCAATTTTCTCTTTAGTTAATATTTTAGCTTGTGAACTCATAACACCTTTCATAGCACCACCATAAGTTCCATTTTTATAACCATTTAATTTTGTAATAATCTCATTTTTACTCTGTCCTTGTAAAAGATTAGATACATTTAAAGCTTTTTTTTCACCATTTATTCCGTGACAAGTAGCACAAGCACTAAATATTGTTTGACCATCAATTACAATTTCCTCTTTAACATTATTTACAACTGTATCAATTTTTTGAACTGTTTTATCAACTATACTCTCATTTGAAGTTTCAATATTTTTTTCAGTATCACTACACCCAATAAAAACTAAAACTAAACTAGCTAAAATTAAATATCTCATCTTTGCTCCTTTATTTTAATTTAAAAAAAGAACTTAATCAAATTTCAGAATATCTTTTGCTTGAATCATATCTTTATCGCCTCTTCCTGAGAGGTTTACAATAATAATTTTATCTTTGATTTTATTTTTATCCATCTTTTTTAAATAGGCAATTGCGTGTGAACTTTCAAATGCTGGAATAATTCCCTCTCTTTGACTAAGCCAAACAAAAGCATCAAGTGCTTCCTCATCTGTGATTGATTCATATTTTGCAATATCCATATCTTTTAAATAAGCGTGTTCTGGTCCAATGCCTGGGTAATCAAGTCCAGCTGAAATAGAATGAGCCTCTTTTATCTGCCCATCTTCATCTTGAAGTAAATAACTCATTTGTCCGTGTAAAACCCCAGCTGAACCTTTTGCTAAACTTGCACCGTGCTTATCAGTATCAACCCCAAGTCCACCAGCTTCAATTCCAATACACTCAACATTTTTTTCATCTAAAAAGTGATTAAATATACCAATTGCATTACTTCCACCACCAATACAAGCTATTACAAAATCTGGTAATTTTTTCTCTTTTTTTAAAATTTGTGCTTTTGCCTCGTAACCGATTATTGCTTGAAAATCTCTTACCATCATCGGATATGGATGTGGCCCTGCTACTGTTCCAATTATATAGAATGTATCTCTTGCATTTGTTACCCAATATCTAATGGCCTCATTCATCGCATCTTTTAGTGTTCGACTACCATTTTCAACAGCGTAAACTTTAGCACCTAAAAGTTTCATTCTAAAAACATTTAACTCTTGTCTCTCTACATCTTTAGCACCCATAAAAATATCACACTCTAGCCCTAAAAGTGCAGAAACAGTTGCAGTTGCAACTCCGTGCTGTCCTGCTCCTGTTTCAGCTATAACTTTAGTTTTACCAAGTCTTTTTGCGATTAATGCTTGAGTGATAGTATTATTTACTTTATGTGCACCAGTATGATTTAAATCTTCTCTCTTTAAATATACTTTTGCACCAATATCCTCTGAAATATTTTTAGCAAAATAGAGTGGAGATGGTCGCCCTACATAATCACTCATATACTCTTTAACTTCAGCCCAAAAACTCTCATCAAATCTAATTTCATTATAGTGTTTTTCAAGTTCAAGGAGTACAGGCATAAGAGTTTCAGGAACATACCTACCTCCAAATATTCCAAAATGACCATTTTTATCTGGATCAAAACTACTCTCTTTTGGAATATACATTAAAACTCCAACACACTATAAACTGGGGCTAAATCTTTTAATTTTTTATCACCCTCTAATGCTTTTAAATTAATAATAAAACAGACCTCTACACATTCTGCTTTTGCTTTATTTATTAAATTACAAGCTGCATAAGCCGTACCACCAGTAGCAATTAAATCATCAATTAGTAAAATTTTTGCTTTTTTTACATCTCTAAAAGCATCTATATGGATTTCAACCTCATCAACTCCATACTCAAGAGAGTATTTTTCACTAATTGTAGTATATGGAAGCTTACCTTTTTTTCTAACTGGTACAAATCCGATTCCAAGTTTTGTAGCAAGGCTTGAGCCGAAAATAAAGCCTCTACTCTCAATTCCTGCAATAAAATCCAAATTATAATCTCTGTATCTATGTGCTAAATGCTCAATCAATAAATCATAAGCTTTACCATCATTTAAAAGTGTTGTAATATCTTTAAAAACTATTCCCTCTTTTGGAAAATCTTCAATATCTCTAATTGCTTTTTTAATAATATCTTTATGCTCTTTTTTCATAATTACTCCTTAAATAAGTGCTTCAATTTTATTTTCTAACTCTTCTATTTTACTTTTTAATTTTTCACCCTCTAATTTATATTGACTATTACGAGATTTTATCACTTTTAACTCTTTTCTAATTTTAGTTAATTCCTCTGTCAAAATATCAATATTACCCAGTCCTCTCTGAAGTTGAATTTGATATTTTCTAATTAAAATTTCAGCTTCACTAAGGGTTGTTTTCATAATTGAGTTATTTGTCTTCTCTTTTTCGGCTAAACTCTTATAATAAAACATTTTTGATAAAATATATAATATTGCCAATATTGAAGTTGTGATAATTAACCACTCTACTACCATTTTCTATACTCTCTAACAGTTATCGACACTGTTATTAATTTTAGCAATTCTGTTTGCATGTCTGCCTCCCTCAAATTCACTCTTACACCAAGTATCTATAATTGATTCTATTACTCCCTCTCCAACAATTCTAGCACCAAAACATAAAATATTTGCATCATTATGAGCTTTAGCCATCGATGCACTATAAATATCATTACATAGTGCCGCTCTAATTCCATCAAATTTATTTGCAGTTAAACTCATACCTATTCCTGTTCCACAAATAAGTACTCCTAAGCTTCCTTTATCTTCCAAAACACTTTTTGCTACTTTTTTTGCAAAATCTGGATAATCAACTCTATCTTTTGTTTTTGGGCTTAAATCAACTACTTCATAACCCTTTTTTTCAAGTAAGCTTTTTGTAAAATCTTTTGTATCAATTCCAGCGTGGTCTGTTGCAATATAATACTTCATCTATTTCCTTTTATATTTTTAAAGTAAAGTTTTAATTAAAATTCTTGCAGGTTCAAAAAATATACTAGAGAGTGGTGTGGCTAAAACAATAATTAATAAAATCATACCATAAGGTTCAATTTTTTGATAAAATTTTGCAATAGCATAAATTTTCAGTTTCATAGCTAAAAACATAACTGCATTTGCACCATCAAGTGGTGGAATTGGCCAAAGATTAAAAATAGCTAAAACACTATTATAAATTACTAAATATAGAAGTAGATACTCTATAAATCCTACTGTTCCACTATATATTGAAAATAAAATTATAGATGATACTATTGCAACTACTAAATTATAAATTATTCCTGCTAGTGCTACATTTATAGCCCCAAAATATCCTCCACTATTTATAACAGTTTTCATATTAACTGGGACTGGTTTTGCCCATCCAAATAAAAATGGAGCATTTGCTAAAAATAGCATTATAGGAACAACAATAGTTCCTATAATATCTATATGAACTATTGGATTTATATTTAATCGATTTGCTTTTTTTGCCGTATCATCTTTATAGTAATATGCAACCAAACCGTGCATAATTTCGTGACCTATAATTGCAATCATTAGTGATAAAACAATAGCAATAATTTTAATTAAATCAAAATCATTTGACATTAGCTAAATCTTTTTCAATATCCTCTATTGTTTGTCCCATTCTACTCCATCTAATTTTATAATCATCATCCCAGCTAAAATAAACAAACCAAGGTTTTCCAACAATTAATTTATATGGTACAGTTCCCCAAAATCTACTATCATTTGAGTGGTCTCTATTATCACCCATCATAAAGTAGTCCCCTTTAGGAACGATATGAGGTAGTAAATTAAAAATTTGAGGAGGATGTCCACCATTATTTACAACACTCTCATCATTATGAACTCCATTATGCTCATCTCTGTAAGGGTCAATTACCCAAAGAATATTATTTATATTTATAATTTTCTCTTTAGGGTAATTTGCTTTTATATAATCATCACCCTCGTGTGGTCTTAAGTGTAATCTCTTATTATGAAGAAATAACATATCTCCACCAACTGCAACACACCTCTTTACATAATGTATTTTCTCATCTTTTGGATATCTAAAAATTACAATATCACCTCTTTTAGGTCCTTCTCCTTTTATTAAATGACCGTTATCATTAAAATCTGGAAGTAAAGGGATTTCAACCCAAGGAATTCTAGGTGTTGGAACTCCATAAGCAAATTTTTTAACAAATAAATGGTCACCAATTAACATTGTATTTTTCATACTACCTGACGGAATTACAAATGCTTGTGCAACAAAAAATATTATTAATAGAACTATTATTATAGTACCTGTCCAACTATTTGAAAAATCGTAAGCTTTTTTTGCTCCGTGTAAAATTTTCTTTTTCATTAACTATTAACCTCTTCTTAATTTTGATGCTGTAAGTGTATTTTCAATTAACATCGCAATTGTCATAGGACCCACTCCACCCGGTACTGGTGTAATATGAGTTACTTTCTTAGATATTTTTTCAAAATCAACATCTCCAACTAATTTTCCACTTTCAAGTCTATTTGTGCCAATATCAATTACAATAGCTCCATCTTTCACCATATCTTCTGTTATTAAATTTGGCTTTCCAACTCCAACAAGTAATATATCAGCATTTAGTGTATGTCTTTTTAAATCTTTTGTATAGATATGACAAACATCAACAGTTGCATTTGCATTTAAAAGTAAATTTGCCATAGGTTTACCCACAATATTACTAGCACCTACTACAACCGCATTCATACCCTCTACGTTAATATCATACTCTTTAAGTAATTTCATAACACCAAGTGGTGTACAAGGCACAAAGCCATCTAAATTTGTAACTAATCTTCCTACATTGAAGGGGTGAAATCCATCTACATCCTTTTGTGGTGCAACCATCTCAAGAACTTTTGTAGTGTCAATATGAGTAGGAAGTGGTAGTTGAATTAAAATTCCGTCAATATTTGGATTTTTATTCATCATAGCAATTGTCTCTAAAACCTCATCCTCTTTAATATCATAAGGCATTTCGTGAGTAACTGAATAGATACCAACATTTTTACAAGATTTAGCTTTCATCTTTACATAAGTATGACTAGCTGGATCATCTCCTACCAAAATTACAGCAAGTCCAGGTGTAATTCCTTTTTGCTCTTTTAATACTTTAACTTTTGATTTTATATCTTCTTTGATTTTTTTTGAGAGTGCTTTTCCATCGAGAATTTGCATATAAATCCTTATACAAAAAATTTTGATTATATTAGCTAAATAACTATTTTATTTTGTTTAATAGACTTTATATATCAATATATATATAATGATTAAATTAAAAAAATATAAAAAAATATTGATTTAGTTATTCATAAAGGAAAATTAGTGTCAAGTTTAAAAGATTTGCAAAATATTGCAAAAGATTTAATAGTATTATATGTTGAAGATCAAGATGAAATTAGAACTTTTACAAGTTCAATTTTAAGTAATTTTTTCAAAAAGGTAGTAACTGCATCTAATGGTCAAAATGGGCTTAATTGTTTTAAAAAAGATAAATTTGATTTAGTTATAACTGATATTCAAATGCCTAAAATGACAGGTCTTGAAATGATAAAAGAGTTAAAAAAAATTGATAAATTTATTCCTGTAGTAATTACAACTGCTTTTAATGATGAAGATTATTTTTTAGATTCAATTGAACTTGGAGTTGATAGATATGTAATAAAACCACTTGAACCAAAAAAACTCTCAAAAGCTCTATATGAAGTTGCACTTAGTATAAACAATAAAAAAAAAGCTAAAGAGTATGAACAAAAACTTATACAAGAGAGAATCAATATAACCACTACTAATATTATAGATAAAGTTGCAAACTCTTTTCCTATAGCTTGTATTGTATATACAGGAGATGAGATTAGATTTATAAACACTACTTTTAATGAAATATTCTCAAAAAGTCAATTAGAAAAACTTATTAATAAAGAAAAAAGTATTAATGATTTTTTTAAAAAGAAAGAGGGATATTTATCCTCTTTAGATGACTATAATAATGAAATTAATAATTTAGTTATTATTGAAAAAGATAATCAAAATAGAATATTTAGAATTAATTTAAAAGAAGTTAATTTAGATGTCAATGGAGAGTTAAGCAAAATTTACTCTTTTAGTGATATAACTCTTTTAGAATATCAAAAAAATAAGATAAAAAATTCCAATGAATTACTAAAAGATGTGCTTTTTACTAAGTTTAAAAAAAATCGTCAAGTTACTCAACCAATAATTAATTTAAAAGATAATCCAAAAAATATACTTATCTTAAATGAAGAGGAAAAAAATATTTTGAGAAAATCTCATAGGCATAAATTGAATGCAAATGAGTATATAGCTAATATTAATGAAGATATATTATGTGAACTTTCAGAAATGAAAGAGTTAGAAGATAAGTTAAAAAATGAGTTGAATAATAATAATTCAAACTTTCAAAATATAATTATTAATATTTCAGAAATAATTTTAAAATATAGTATAACTATTAAATCACTTGTAACTTTTGAAGATTTAGCTTATGCACTCAATTCACTCTCAAATATATTAAATGATTTAATTTACATAAATGATAAAAAGAAAAAAAAAATTTTACTCCTATTAGATGGAATAACAACAGATTTAGTTTCTTGGAGAAATTCCATTTTTATAGATAAAAGTGCTATTGATATTCATTATTTAGATAGCTCTTTATTTAGTTCTTGTGTTCAATTAGAGTTAGAATTAAGTGATAGTCACATAAGTGACAATGATGAAGATATTTTAGAGTTATTTTAAAAATTTTAATATAAAAGCAAGAATAGAGTAAACTCTATTTTGCTAACGCTCCCTTTTTCGGACCACTTTTTCCACAACAATATTTATATTTTTTACCACTTCCACAAGGACAAAGTGCATTTCTAGAAGTTTTTTCCTCTTTTTTTACTGTGGTTTGAATCTCTGCTTCTGCTCCTATATTTATTTTAATATTCTCATTTTGAGCTTGCATTTTTTTCATCATCTCTTCCATAGCTCTTTGCTGTTCTAACTCATCTTCTTTATTGCTAAGCTGAACTGTATGAAGTGTCTCTATTGTTTCAAATTTAATTCTCTCTACTAACTCAAGAAAAAGATTATAACTCTCTTTTTTATACTCAACTAATGGGTCTTTTTGATTGTAACCTCTAAGCCCTATTCCTGTTTTTAACACATCCATTTGATAAAGATGCTCTCTCCAAGCATTATCTAAAATTTGAAGATATAAAACTCTCTCTATTTCACTTCTTTGGATAGTATCAATTTCACTCATTTTAGCTTCATATTCAACTTCTAACTTTTCTAAAATTTTACTATTTAACTCTTCGAATTCACTACCTTTTATCTCATTAATTGTAATTGAATTACTATTTAATTGCTCTTTTAAAGTTCCTAATACTCTATCTAAATTAAATTCATCTTTATCCATTCCATCAAATATTTCAGCTTCTGCTAAAGTTTTAGCACTATATTCAACTCTATTCTCTTTTATCTTTTCATTAATATTATACTCTGGATTTAAAAGATTTTTTCTAAAATTATAGATAGTCTTTCTCTGTTCATTTGCTACATCATCATACTCTAAAATATGTTTTCTAGATTCAAAATGCATTCCTTCAACTTTCTTTTGAGCATTTTCAATTGCACGAGTTACCATTTTTGATTCAATATGCTCACCCTCTTCAATTCCAAGTCTTTCCATAATAACTTTAATTTTATCACTTCCAAAAATTCTAAGCAAATTATCTTCTAATGATAAATAAAATTGACTTCCTCCGTTATCACCTTGTCTACCTGAACGACCTCTTAACTGATTATCAATTCTTCTACTCTCGTGTCTCTCAGTTCCTAAAACATAAAGTCCGCCTAACTCTTGAACTCCCTCACCTAGTTTAATATCAACTCCACGACCTGCCATATTTGTTGCAATTGTAACGGCTTTTTTCATTCCAGCATTTATAATAATTTCAGCTTCTCTTTCGTGATTTTTCGCATTTAAAACATTATGATTAACTTTTGCTTGTTTTAATAATTTATGAAGTAATTCACTTCTCTCAATTGAAGCAGTCCCAACTAATACAGGCTGTCCTTTTTTATTTAACTCTTTAATTTTATCAATTACAGCATTAAACTTTTCTCTCTCTGTTTTATATATTAAATCATTTAAATCATCTCTATTAACTTTCACATTTGTAGGAATTGAGATAACATCTAAGTTATAAATTTCTGCAAATTCTGTCGCTTCAGTTTGTGCTGTTCCTGTCATTCCTGCTAATTTAGCGTAAAATCTAAAATAATTTTGAAATGTAATATCAGCTAGTGTTTGAGACTCTTCTTTAATATCAACACCCTCTTTAGCTTCAAGTGCTTGATGAAGTCCTTCTGAAAATCTTCTACCCTCACTAAGTCTTCCTGTAAATTCATCAACAATTATAACTTCACCACCTCTTACAACATAATCTACATCTTTTACAAATAGATTATTTGCTTTTAGGGCTTGGTCTAATTGGTGAGATAAAATTGCATTTTCTATACTATATAAGTTATCAACTTCAAAAAGTTTTTCAGCTTTTTCAATCCCACTTTCTGTTAATAAAACTGTTTTATTTTTCTCATCAACTACAAAATCACCTTTAGTTTGGTCAGGCTCACCTTTTTCATTATTTTCTATAACTTTTGTTAATCCATTTCCAACTTCATTAGCTTTAGCATAATTTTCTAACTTTCTATTAGTAGGTCCTGAAATAATAAGAGGAGTTCTAGCTTCATCAATTAAAATTGAATCAACCTCATCTACTATTGCAAAAGTATGCTCTCTTTGTGCAAATTCATTAAGAGAATATCTCATATTGTCTCTTAAGTAATCAAATCCAAATTCATTATTTGTTCCATAAGTAATATCTGATGTGTATTGTGCTTTTCTCTGCATCTCATCATCTATCTCACCTGTAATAACTCCTACACTATAACCTAAAAATTTATAAAGTTTTCCCATCTCTTGCCCATCTCTTTTAGCAAGATAATCATTTACGGTAATTAAGTGAACTCCCTTAGCTTCCATTGCATTCAAAATAATAGGAAGAGTTGCTACCAAAGTTTTACCCTCACCTGTTTTCATCTCTGCAATTCTACCCTCGTGAAGTACAAGTCCACCAATTAATTGGACATCAAAGTGTCTCATATTTAAAACTCTTCTACTAGCTTCTCTAGTAATTGCAAATGAATCTTTTAATACATCATCTAAACTATTTTTACTACTTTGAACCAACTCTTTTAATTTATTAAATTCTAATTTAAGTTCATCATCATTTAATGCTTTGTACTTTGATTCTAAATTATTTATCTCTGCAACTATCTTTGAATATCTCTTTAACTCTTTGTCATTTTTAGTTCCAAAAATTTTCTTAACTATACTCTTTAGCATAAAAATTTTCCTTAATAAAGTTTTTTCGATTTTAGCATATATATTCTACATTAAGATTAAATATACTAAATATAATTTATGGTACTTCAAAGTAATTTTAAATATTTTTTTTATAAATTTTATTTTAGTATTAACACATTATATAATAATTTGACACAAGAAGACTAAAATTATATAATATTGGCACTTAAAGACTAGGAGTGACAATGAGCATACTTGAAAAATTGACTAATCAAATGAGGGAATCAATAGAGAGTGGGATAAGTTTAGCACTTCACAATAAAAATTCTGAAGTAGCCGTAGCTCATATAATATGGGGTCTTTTAACAAATACAAATTCTATTTTAAATCAAGCATTAAATAAATTAAATATAGACAAGAGTGCAATCGAGCTTGAAGCTAGAAGCGAAGCAAGTAAACTAGCAACCTCTTCAAGTATTACAAAAGAGAGCATTAGAATATCAAAAGAGGTAGCCGATACTCTCTCAAATGCTGAAGGTTTAATGACTAAATTTGGAGATAATTTTTTAGCCGTTGATAGTTGGTTAATGGCAAATACAACACACCAAATATTTAAAAATATATTCTCAAAATATATAGATTTAAGCGAACTTAAAAAGACACTAGAAGCTATTAGAGGTGGTAGAAAAATAGACAGTGAAAATAGTGAAGAGAAATTAGACGCTTTAGAGAAATATGGTATTGATTTAAATGCTAAAGCGATTGAGCGAAAACTTGACCCAGTAATCGGAAGAGATGAAGAGATTAGCCGAGTTATGCAAATTTTAATTAGAAAAACAAAAAATAATCCAATACTATTAGGGGAAGCAGGAGTTGGAAAAACTGCGATAGTTGAGGGATTAGCTCAAAAAATAGTAAACAAAGATGTACCGACAAGCCTACAAAATAAAAAAGTTATTACGCTTGATATGAGTGCATTAATTGCGGGTGCTAAATATAGGGGAGAGTTTGAGGAGCGATTAAAAGCTGTAATTGATGAAGTTAAAAAGAGTGGTAATATGATTCTATTTATTGATGAGATTCACACAATCGTAGGAACTGGAGCGAGTGAGGGAAGTATGGACGCTGCTAATATTTTAAAACCTGCACTTGCTAGAGGGGAACTTCATACAATAGGGGCAACCACATTAAAAGAGTATAGAAAATATTTTGAGAAAGATTCAGCACTTCAAAGACGATTTCAGCCTGTAAGAGTAGAAGAGCCTACAATTAATCAAGCATTACAAATATTAAGAGGTTTAAAAGAGAGATTAGAAGCTCATCACAATATTACCATTTATGATGTTGCATTAGTGGCAAGTGCAAAACTTAGTAGTAGATATATAAGTGATAGATATTTACCTGATAAAGCGATAGATTTAATTGATGAGGCATCAGCTGAACTTAAAATGCAAATTGAATCAGAACCAATGGAGTTAAGTAGAGTTAAACGAGAAATTCAAACTCTAGAAGTTGAAAAAGAGGCTCTTTTAATGGAGGATAGTGATAAAAATCACAATCGACTTGAAGAGATAGAAAAAGAATTGGCTGATACTAAAGAGAAACAGAGAGGCTTAGAGAGTAAATTTGAGAATGAAAAATCAGTTTTTAACTCTATTAGTGAGATAAAAGTTAAAGTTGATGAGTTAAAGCGAGAGGCAGAAATTGCAAAAAAAGAAGGTGAATTTAATAAAACGGCTGAAATAGAGTATGGCAAAATTCCTGAACTTTTAAATCAAGAGATAGAGTTAAATGCAAAGTGGGAACGAATGCAAAAAGAGGGAACTCTTTTAAGAAATGCAGTTGATGAGGAAGCTATTGCAAAAATTGTAAGTCGATGGACAGGGATTGCTATCACAAAAATGCTACAAAGTGAAAAAGATAAAATTTTAAATGTTGAGGGAGTTTTGAAAAAAGATGTAATCGGTCAAGACGAAGCCCTTCACGCAATCTCGCGAGTAATTAAGAGAAATAAAGCTGGACTTAGTGAAGCAAATCGCCCAATTGGTAGTTTTATGTTTTTAGGGCCAACTGGAGTTGGTAAAACTCAAAGCGGAAAAACTTTAGCTAAATTTCTGTTTGATAGCGAAGAATCAATCATTAGAATTGATATGAGTGAGTATATGGAGAAACACTCCGTTAGTAGATTAGTCGGCGCTCCTCCTGGTTATGTAGGTTATGATGAGGGTGGACAATTAAGCGAAGCTGTAAGACGAAAGCCTTATAGTGTAATTTTATTTGATGAGATAGAAAAAGCCCACCCTGATGTATTTAATATTTTACTTCAAGTCCTTGATGATGGACGGCTTACTGATAATAAGGGGGTTGTAGTTGATTTTAAAAATACAATTATTATTTTAACTTCAAATATCGCAAGTGATAAAATTATAACTTTACATAATAAAGATGATAGAAAAAATGCAGTTTTAAGTGAATTAAAAAGAGAGTTTAAGCCTGAATTTTTAAATAGATTAGATGATATTGTTATTTTCAATCCATTAGGAATTGATGAAATAACCCAAATAGTTGATATTATGTTTAATGAAATTTGCAATAAAGTAAAAGATAAAAATATAGAATTAATTTTAACTAATAGTGCAAAAGAGTATATTGCAAAAATTGGATTTGATCCAGTTTATGGAGCAAGACCACTAAAGAGAGCATTATATGAAATAGTAGAAGATAAATTAGCAGATTTAATTTTAGAAGATAAAGTTTTTGAGGGTGCTAAAGTTGAATTTGATATTGATGGAGGAGAGATGAAACTAATGGTTACACCAAAGACCTAATCACTACAATAAGTTATTTTATTAGTTAATCTTAAAAGAAGTTAAATAAATTAAAGGAGTTTCATTTTGGATGCAGTTACAGTTTTTAATTTCTTTTCACATATTATTTTTGTAGTTACATTAGGTTTCTATCTAATTACAAATCTTCAATGGTATAACTATAAAATTGAGAGAGTTATATTAAAACATACAAAGCCAAAGTGGCATATATTTTATCTCTTAATCCCTTATGTATTTTATCATTTTACTGCCAATTTCTTTTGGATATATTTCTATTTTGCATTTATTCCTGCGATATTTATGTGGAATAAAAATATAGATAAAAAATTAGTATTTACTTCACGAGTCAAAAGGTTTTTTGTAATTTTAATTTTTGTGACAATTTTTCAAAATATTTTATGTTTGAATACAATAAATTGTAAAATATTTGGAGTCTTTATACCTCTATTTTTTAGTCTAATTGCTACAGATCTTTTTGAGAGACTGATAATGAGACACTTTAAACGCTCTGCAAAAAAGAAATTAAAAGAGAATAAAAATTTAATAATTATTGCAATTACAGCAAGTTATGGTAAAACTAGTATCAAAAACTTTTTAGCTCAAATTTTAAATGAAAAATATAGAATACACGCAACGCCTAGAAGTGTAAATACTATAAATGGAATTATAAAAGATATAAATGAAA
This sequence comes from Campylobacteraceae bacterium, assembly GCA_016744535.1. Classification (GTDB taxonomy): domain Bacteria; phylum Campylobacterota; class Campylobacteria; order Campylobacterales; family BB28; genus BB28. Next base: position 15,449 of record JADGEE010000026.1, on the reverse strand, counting down.
ATTTAACTAACAAAGTTGATATATATATTGTTGAAGCTGGGGCTAGAGAGAGAGGTGATATTAAAGCAATTGTAAAATTTTTAAATCCAGAATATGTAGTTGTTGGCAAAATTGGGAGACAACATATTGAATATTTTAAGACGCTAGAGAATATTATTGCTACAAAATTAGAGATATTAGATAGCCATAGACTTAAAAAAGCTTTTGTTTTTAATGAAATAGAAGTTAAAAATGATAATCTAAATCTTATAAAATTTCCTGAAAATATAAGTAAAATTAAATCAAACTTAGATGGAATTAATTTTAATTTAGAATTTAATAACAAATTATATTACTTTAATGCCCCTATATTGGGAGAATTTAATTATATAAATATCTCTGCTGGTATTTTTGTAGCAAAAGAATTAGGGCTTTCTTTGAAAGAGATTCAAAATAGAGTAGCAAAACTTCAAAGTATTAAACATAGATTATCAAAAATGGAAGTTGGCGGAAAAATTATTATAGATGATAGCTTCAATGGAAATTTAGAGGGAATGTTAGGTGCTATTAAGTTGTGTAAAAATTATAATAATGGTAAAAAAATAATTATAACCCCTGGAATTGTTGAAAGTACCGAAGAAGATAATATAACTTTAGCAGAAGCAATTGATGAAAACTTTGATATAGTTGTAATTACAGGTAACATAAATGCTGATATACTTGCTAAAAATATACACAAAACTAAAAGAATTTTATTAAAAGATAAAACAAAATTACAAGATACACTTAAAATTACAACAAATTCAGGTGATTTAATTCTATTTGCAAATGACGCACCTAATTATATTTAAATTTAAAAAAAATATGAAAGGAGAGATAAAATCAAATATTTCTAATTTTCTTTCTTACATTTTTATATTTTATATAATTTTACAACATATATCCCCAAAAGAAATAAGCTGTAAATGCAAGTAAAAAAGCACCTATCATATTAATAAAAAATCCAATTTGTGCCATCTGTTTAATTTTAATTATTCTAAATGACATAACAATTGCATTAGGTGGAGTTGCAATTGGTAACATAAAGGCGTAACTTGCAGCCAGTGTTGCTGTTAGCATTACTATCTCTTGATTTAACCCATTTACTCTTGAAAATTCAAAAAATACGGGCATTGCAATAGAAGTTAGGGCTGTATTACTTGTAATTTCAGTTGAAAAACTTACAAAAATAGCAATCAAAAAGAGTATTCCAAAAAGTGGTAAATCTCCAAAAGTATTTAAGTAATTTGTAATCTCAACGGCTAATCCTGTTTTCATAAATGCCATAGCTATTGTAAAACCTGCACCAAATAAAAATAATATTTCATAAGGAAACTTTTTAAAATCATCCCACTCTAAAACACCAATTTTAGGAGCAAATGTAATTAAACCAAAACCTAAAAGAATCATTTTTTCATTTAATCCTAAGCCACTATAATACGGCTTTATTGGTGAGTTTATGAGTAATACTACAACTAAAGCAAGTAAAATATAGATAAATCTCTTTTGCACTGCATTAATATGAAAAGTCTCTTTATTATGACCTACTTCCTCTTTTGTAACTCCCATTGATAATATATAAGGCACAATGGCTAACATAGAAGCTGCTAAAGGTAGAGTTAAATATATCCAATTTACAAAAGTTATAGGACTTCCTCCGTGTTCACTCATAAAACCTAAATAGATTAAATTTGGAGGTGTTCCAATTGGAGTCATAATTCCACCAACACTTGCCCCATAAGCAACTGCTAATAAAAATCTAATTTTTAATTTCATATTTTCAGTTAGGAATAGTGCAATAGGTGCTAACATAAGTGTAATTGTAGTATTTGATAAAAAAGCACTCATAACAGCTGAAGTAATTGCAAGTGAATAAATTATCCCTCTTGGAGTTGATGGAAAAACAGATAGTAATTTATTTGCAATAATTTTATGTAAACCAATTTTTTCAATAGCCATTGCCAGTAAAAAACCACCTATAAATAGAAATATAATTGGCTTTGAATAGTTACTTGTAGCCTCTTTAAACTTTATTATTTCAAAAATTGGAAATAGCATCAAAGGTAGAAGTGACACAACCCCCATAGGTATTGCTTCATTTGTCCAAAGAGTAACTAAAAATGCGACAATACCTAAAAGCATTGAGTGTTGAGTGTTAAACCCTAAAGTTGAAATAAGTGTAATAAAAATTCCAATTATCAAAGCGATAAAGAGTTTCTTCATTTAATTCCTTCGTATAATAAAAAGTGGTGCTATTTTAATATAAAATCATAACGATTTCAATCAAATCATCTTTTTTTAGCACACAAACAGCACAATTTAATTTTATAATTAGAAAAATAATTAAAAAAGGAAATATTATGAGAAGTATAAAGTTACTTTTAAGTAGTGCATTAATTGCAACAACACTTAGTGCAGAGTTAGTTAATTTAAAAGAGGGTTGGAATTTAATTGGTCTCTCTACTGCTACAACAGTAGATAATTTAATTCAAAATAATAAAAATATAACAAAAATTTGGATTTACGATGAAGAGTTTAAAGATACTGGAGATATAAAACCAACAGATGGAGTTTGGGCACACTCTGATAGTGATATACAATTGAATATTAATAATGTAATTCTTAATAAAGATGAAGATATTGAAATTTTAAATAGAGTCGATAAAATTAACTTAAATGATGGTTGGAATTTAATATCTTTACCAGTTAATAGTGCAATTTCTCCAAAGATGTTTGAAAATGTTCACAGTGTTTGGAAGTTTAACAATTCAAGTTGGAGTAAATTTGGTGGAAGTGATAACGATGATAGTTTCCCTAAAATTGATGTAATAGGCTCAGGTGATGGTTTTTGGATAAATTCCGATGGCCACCAAAGTATTTATCTATCTGATGAAGAATCAAAATTAACAAATTTTGATTCAAATGAAAAGATGAATGAGTATTTAGAGGCGATGATTAATTACAATAAAAATTATAGAACTAATCAAAATATTTATCCAATATATGTAGGAGGTGTTACAGATGAGGGTATGGCAGTTCCAACAGCTATGCCAATAGCTGAAGCTGATACATCTACAAATGGAGAAAATAGTGTAAAAGTTGATAATGCAACTACAACAAACTTACAAGAAGATGGAGTTGATGAAGCTGATATTGTTAAACACGATGGTGAAAACATATTTTATCTACCTTCAAATTGGGATAATACAGAAATTTATGTAAATACTTTTGAAAGAATTTTAGCAGGAGAAAATAAATATTTAACATCAATCAAACTTGAATCAAAACCAAATGAATTATACTTAATAGATGATAAATTAATTGTAATTTATCCATATAATAATAGTTTTTGGGGAATTTGGGAGAGTACTACTTCTAATATATGGAGTGAAAAAAGTAAAATAGAAGTCTATAATGTATCAAATTTAGAAGATATTCAAAAAGTTAATGAATATAGTATTGATGGGAATATAGTTGATAGTAGAGTGGCAAACTCTAAACTCTATTTAGTTACAAAATATATGCCATATATTGAAGTTGAATATCCTAAAGTTTATGTAGAGTGTGAAGAGTATGTTTATGATAATAAAGATGTAATTTATCCTGAAGAACCAACAACAGGAGTAGAAGTAGGAGTAATGATTACAGAAACTGCACTAACACCTGCACCAGTTAATAGAGATGAAATTGCAGTAACAGCTACAACAGTTAGCGTTGATTCAGATATAGCAGAAGAACCACGCCCTGAATCATCAATTGCAATTGAGCCATATCCATATGAAGATTATAGTAAATATTGTTACAACTATACTAAAAATGAAGATGGAAAATACTATAAGTTAGATTATGAAAATCCTCAACAAAAAGCACTTAATATAAGTCCATCAATTAATGATAATTTGAATGAAACTTCAAGAGAATTAATTACAGGTGAGAGCCTTTATGCACCATCAAAATTTGACCAAGCAAGTTTTATAACTTCAATAACTTCATTTGAATTAGATGATATTTCAAAACAGGAGAGTATTTCTATTGTTGGTGGAAGTTCTACAATTTATGCAAATAATAAGGCTCTTTATGTAACCACAAATGAGTATCCAATCTATTTTGGCTGGAATGATTATCAAGAAAGAACATCGATTTATAAATTTTCAATTGAAGATAAATTAAGTTATAACGGTAAATCTTTTGCTGATGGACATATATTAAACCAATTTAGTTTAAGTGAACATAATGATATTTTAAGAGTAGCAACTACAAGTGGTTGGTCTTGGAGAAATGACACTGATAATATGATAACTACCATTGAAGAGAATGAGGATGGTTTAAATAATATTGGAAAATTAGAAGGCTTAGGAAAAGAGGGTGAGACTATTAAAGCCGTTAGATTTTTAGGAGATAGAGGATTTATTGTAACATTTAGACAAACTGATCCATTATACACAATTGATTTATCAGACCCTGCTAACCCTAAAAGTATAGGAGAACTTGAGATTGAAGGTTACTCATCATATTTCCATCCAATAGATGAAAATAGAATTTTATCAGTTGGAAGAGATGCAGATGAAGAGGGAAGAACAAAAGGTCTTCAATTAGAACTTTTTGATATAAGCGATTTTGCAAATCCACTTTTAGCTGATAAAGTAACTATAGGTGAAGATTGGAGAGTAAATTCTGAAGCTGAACATAACCACAAAGCTTTTACATACAGATCAAGTGATTTTCTTTTTGCACTTCCAATTAATCAAACACTCTCAAGAGAGATGAATGAGAGTGAAAAAAGTGAATATTTTGATAAGTACTATTTAAATTATAATGAAAAGATAGAATATTATGATAATATTGATAGTGATACAGATGAAGATATAAGTGTTGAAAGTAGTAATGTAAGTGAAGGTAATTCAACTAGTGAAACTAGTGTTGAACCAATTGAACCAACAGTAACGACTGAACCAACTGTAGATACTCCTATGATAAATAGTTATCAAAATTATTTAGATATTTATAAAGTTGATGGTTTAGAAATTAAGTCTATTGATAAAATTGATAGTAATTCTACAACTTATAACTATAATTATCAAAGAGGAATTATATTTACAAGTGATTCTAAAGATTATGGATTATATGTTGCTGGAGGTGAACTATTTTTAAAAGAGATTAATTACGAAGAGTAATTAACTTTTTCTCTTTTATTATTTTTTAATTTACTCTATCTTAGTTCGTTTTTTATGTAGTGTTTTAGCTATAATATCTTCAATATTTTCAAATAACTCTTTTATATTTTTTTGAGTATTAATAAAATTTTCTTTATGTTGTTTATTGAGTTTTATCTCTGAAAAAACTTCTTTATACTCCTTTTCCATCTTTTTAAACTCTATATCTTTTTTAGATTTAATCTTATCTAAACTATCTTTTAAGCTCTTTAGTTTAACTACTAACTCTTTTAAAATTAAATTCTTTTTAGTTAAAAAATTTACATAGTTTCTATATTGCTGGACTTGAGAAATTACTCTAGCAGGACTTAACATTTTATTTTTTGTATCATTAATCTCAGGCTTTTTATATTTTCCTGTTAAATCCTCCTCTATCTTTCCATCATAATATGATAAGAATAATTCAGCATTACTATTTTCATTCATAACTTTAGTTAATAAATTTTTAGATTCTATTTTAAATATAAAATGAAATTGTTCTCTCATTATAAAATTTCCAAATCCAGTAATTAAATAATCTTCAGCATTTTTAACAACTTTTCTTAAAAAATCAAATAGATATTTTTGAATAATTTTTATATTATTTTTCATAAAATGAACATTTGATATTTTTTGAAAATTTAAATCATTCTTAAGTGCTTGATTTACAATTCCTACAATTAATTTTTCTACCTCCTCCTCACTCTTAAATATTTCATCTTTTAATTTTTGAAGTTCATCTTTAGGTAAACCAGCGTATCTTTGCTCTTTTTCATCTCTTTTTTTCTTTAAAGCATCACAATACTCTTTTTCTATTACAACTTTATTTAAACTTTTTATAAATGCGTCAAAATCAAAATCTGGTTTTAAATCATTTAATTTCTCTGCTATAAACTCTTTTATTTTAATATATTCATCTTCGTGATTATCTAACTCTATTTTATTATTTTTAATTTTATTCTCTTGTGTTTTTATCATTTCAGGTAAAAGTTTTAAATAATCTTCTTCATTTTTAAGAGTATTACTAATATTTTGTTTGGCTAACTCATATTTTGAATTTACATTTTTAATATTTAAATTTAATTTTGTTCGCTGGGTACTCAAAGTTTTAATACTATTTGAAATAGCCATATACTCTTTTGAAGTTGTCAAAACTTCATCTTTTATCAACTTTTCTCTAGCTTCTAAACTCTCCTTTAACTTTTGGACAATTGGATTTAAACTCTCTTTTAAATTATCTACTTCAGATTTAAGCTTTGATACTTTTTCATCTTGTTCTTTTTTAATTCCTAAAAATTCATCTACTTTTTCTTTTAAATCTACTATACTTCTTTGCTCTTTTTCAATAAAATTTAAATATCTAGCTCTCTCAATGGAGTTTTTTCTTAAAATTCCAAAGTTAATTTCACCTTTCTCTTCGATAAAATGTGTCTCAAAAAAAGCTCTAATTATTTTTAACTTTTCACTATCGTGAGTTGATAAATTTGTAAGTAAAAAATCAGTTATAAACTCTATAAAATATTTACTATTTAATGCTCCTTTAAAAAAATTTTCACAAACAGACTTTATTTTTAAATTACTTTTAGAATTTTCTATATCTATCTCATCTAACTCTATTGATGTCTTTTCTAATCTTTTTTGTATCTCAAAATTTGAATTAATAAAAAATATCGTATCAGAGACTAAACTATGATATATTTCAGAGATATTAAATATTTTGTTAATAGTTAATCTCTCTAAATCTATTTTTGATAAAAATTTAAAAATACTCTTATATAAAAATTTATTTAAATTACTATTATCTACAAAGATAAGTTTCATTAACTCAACTATACTCTCTTTTTTTACTTCACTATTTGTCATACTAATTATTACCTTATAAGCTTAATATATGAGCATTATATATAACTATTCATTATATTTACTTAAAATTTAAAAACTAAATATTTAAAATATTAAAAAGAAGCCTTAAAAACTTTAAAGCTCTTTAGTCTCTGCCTTTAACATAATAATTCCTAATGGAGGAAGAGTTAAATTAATTGCAAACTCTTTGTTATGTATCCAATAATTATCGGCATAAATTCCACCATTATTTCCAACATTGCTACCACCATAAGCACTTGAATCACTATTAAATATCTCTTTATAAAAACAGTTTTTATCAACACCAACTTTATAATTATCTCTAATTTTAGGAGTAAAGTTACAAACTACAACAATACTCTCTTTATAAGATTTTCTTAAATAACTAATTATACTATTTTCACTATCTTCTACGCTAATCCACTCAAAGCCTTTTCGTTTCTCGTCATATTTATATAATGCCTCTTCACTTTTATAAATAGTGTTTAAATCTTTAATTAAATTAAAAATTCCTTTATGTGCCGAATACTCAAATAAGTGCCAATCTAAACTAGATTTATAATTCCACTCTGTAAATTGAGCAAATTCACACCCCATAAATAATAGCTTTTTGCCTGGATGAGAAAACATATAACCATATAATAGTCTTAAGTTTGCAAATTTTTGCCAATAGTCCCCAGCCATTTTATTTATTAATGAGCCTTTCATATGAACAACTTCGTCGTGTGAGAGTGAAAGCATAAAATTTTCATTAAAAGCATACCAAATACTAAAAGTTATCTGGTCTTGATAATATTTTCTATAAATTGGATCTCTTGAGAGATATTTTAAACTATCGTGCATCCAGCCCATATTCCACTTAAGACCAAAACCTAATCCACCTAAATATGGTGGTTTTGTAACCATAGGCCAAGCTGTTGATTCTTCAGCTATCATAATAGTATCAGGATAATCACTATATATACTTTTATTTAAGTCTTTTAAAAACTCTATCGCTTCTAAATTCTCATTTCCTCCATATTTATTAGCAATCCAATTCCCATCTTCTCTTGCGTAATTCAGATATAAAATAGAAGCCACAGCATCAACTCTAATTCCATCAATATGATATTTATCCATCCAAAACATAGCACTACTTATTAAAAATGCTTTTACTTCATTTCTACCAAAATTAAATACAGCACTTCCCCATTCAGGATGAAAACCAAGTTTTGGGTCTTTATGCTCATATAAGTTTGAGCCATCAAAAAGGGCTAATCCGTGCATATCAACTGCAAAATGTGAAGGAACCCAATCTAAAATTACTCCTATATTATTTTGATGTAAGCAATCAATTAAATACATAAAATCTTCAGGTGTTCCAAATCTTGAAGTTGGTGCAAAATATCCAATACATTGATAACCCCAAGAGCCATCAAATGGATGTTCTGTAATTGGTAAAAGCTCAATATGTGTAAATCCTGATTCTTTAATATAAGGAATTAACTCTTCAGCTAACTCTCTATAAGTCAAAACTCTATTATTTTCATTAGGATTTCGTCTCCAAGATCCTAAATGAAGCTCGTAAATTGAAATAGGTGAATTATAAGAGTTTTTACTATGACGATTTTTCATCCAATCATCATCACTCCAACTATAATTTAATTTCCAAGTTATTGAAGATGATTTTGGTGGTTTTTCCCAAAAAAATGAGTATGGGTCACTCTTTTGGAATATTCTATTATCAATATTTGATTCAATATGATATTTATAGTTATTTCCTTGTGTAACTTCCTCAATAAAACATTCCCAAATACCACTTTCATCATCTCTTAATTTAAGTGGATGTGAATTTTTATTCCAAGAATTAAAATCTGAAATAAGACTTACAAATCTAGCATTAGGTGCCCAAAGAGCAAAATAAACACCCCTCTTTTTATTAAATTCTACAATGTGAGAGCCTAATTTATCAAATAGTTTATAGTGAGTCCCCTCTTTAAAATAATAAATATCATCTTTTGAAAATAGAGATACATTATAGTCTATCTTAAAATTCACCTTAGCTCCTTTTATATTTAATATATAAATTAATTATATCAAAAAAGTATTACTTTTATAATTCTTAATAAAGTTAATAAAGAATAGAAACTATATGATATAATATACATAAAAATAAAAAGGGGATATTGATGTTAGTTAAAAATATTATGAAAGAGGGTGTATCAACTATTTCACCACTGGCTAGATTGACAGATGCACTTAGAATAATGAGAGATAAGGGAGTAAAATCACTTATAGTTAATAAACAACACGAACACGATGTATATGGAATTATCACTTATACAAGTATCATAAAAGCAGTTTTTGCTGAAGAGGGAGATGTTGAACTTTTAAATGTTTATGATATTTCTGTAAAACCTGCTGTTTCAATTTCAGGTGAAGCTGAAATTAAATATGCTGCTAAAATGATGGCTAATTTAGGCGTTAAAAGACTTTTAGTAACACAAGATAATAAATTAAAAGGAATCATAACTATAAGTGATATTATGAACACTCTTTTTGACCATATAGATGATATTAAAGTAGAAGAAGTTAGTGTATAAAGAGTTTAAATGAAAAACTTTTTCTCTTTTTCTGTTATTGGACTTTTAATTATTTTATTTTTAATAGTATTTTTATGGCATAAAATATTTGTAACAATTTATGCAGGTGAAGCTGGAATTTTATTTGAAAGATTTTCTGGGACAATTGTAGACAAAATATATTCAGAGGGTTTTTACTATATTATGCCTTGGGATATTATGATGCAATATAATGTTAGAATTCAAGAGAGAAAACACGAATTTGAAGTCTTAACTAAACAAGGGCTTCATATTAATATAAAACTCTCTATTAGATTTAAACCTGAATACAATATGTTAGGCATAATTCATAAAGAGATAGGACCAAATTATATAGTATCTGTTGTTGTACCTGAAGTTGAATCTGTAGTTAGAAGATATTTTGGACAATTTGATGACGAAGAAATTTATACTTCAAAAGGTGCTATTCTACAAAAAATAGTAAATGAATCAACTGAACAGTTAGCTCAAAAATTTATTATTTTGGATGATTTAATTGTAAGAAAAATAGATTTTCCAAAAAGTGTACAAAAAGCTATTGAAAATAAAATAACTGAATTTCACAAATTTAAAGCTTATGAGTATAAGTTAGCAAGAGAACATCAAGAGTTAGAGAGAAAAAGGGTTGAAGCTGAAGGAATAAAAATTTACAAAGATACAATTTCAAAAAATATTACTGATAATTATCTTAAATGGGCAGGAATTGAAGCTACAAAAGAGTTAGCAAAATCTAATAATGCCAAAGTTATTGTAATTGGAGCAGGTGAAGGTGGACTTCCTATTATTTTAGGTGAGCAGTAGATGAAATTTTTTATCTATTTAATTTTATTTTTTTTTTTAATAGGATGTAATCCTTATAATAAATATGAAGATATGGTAAAATCAAGGGCAGAAAATTCTCTAACTTCAAATGAAGTTTCAATAGGAGTTACTTGGCCATTTTGCTTAGAAGAGGGAGATAATCACTTTTTAGAGGGAATTCAGTTAGCTTTAAAAGAGATTAATGAAGATGGTGGAGTTTTAGGGAAAAAAGTTAAAATTATAACTCAAGATGATAAATGCTCACTTCTTAGAGCTAAACAAATATCCAAAGATTTTGCAGATAACTTAGATATAATTGCTGTTATTGGTCACGAAGATGCAGAACTTGCTATACCAGCTTCAATTACTTATGAATATAATGGTATAGTTTTTATCTCTCCAGCAATTTCATATCCACTTCTAACAAGAGATGCAAATAGATATATTTTTAGAAATACTCCAAATGATATAGAAATTGGTAAAGCTTTAGCAAAATTTTCTAAAAAGATAAATTTTAAAAAGATGATAATACTCTATTCAAATAATTTTTATGGAAATTCACTATCAGGGATATTTAGAGAAGAAGCGATAGGACTTGATATTGAAATAATACATCAACGCTCATTTTCAATAGAAGAAAAATCATTTAGAGAAATTATTGCATTGCTAAAAGATAGTGAATTTGATGCAATATTTTTAGCTGGAACTGACAAAAATGCTCCATTTTTTATTAAAAAAGCAAGAGAGATGGATATTACAGTTCCTATTTTAACAGGAAGTGCTCTAGATTCTAAAAAATTAATTGAAGTTGCAAAAGATAAAGCAGATGGGGTAATTGTAGCTACAATATATAATCCAAATAAATTGGGTATAAAAACTAAAAACTTTATTTATGAATTTAAAAAAGAGTATAAAAAAGAGCCTGATACTTGGGCGATACAAGGTTATGATGCACTAAAAGTTTTAATAAATGCTATAGAAGAAGCTAAAACTACAATTCCTTATGAAATAGCTCAAACTCTAAGATATAAAAAAAACTGGGATGGTGCTGTTGGAAAATACTCATTTACAAAAAGAGGTGATATAGTAGGAAGAGAAATTTTTTTTAAAGTTGCAGAAAATAAAAAATTTCACTATTTGGATGTAAAATAAAAAGCTAAGAAATAAATAAATTATTTACTTAACTTAACTTATCCATTTTTTTAAGTTCTATCTCTAATTTTAAGTTCTGCAATTAAAGAAGTATAAGAAGCATAATTTGTTCTTTTTAAATATCTTAAAAGTCTTTTTCTCTGTCCAACTAATTTTAAAAGTCCAAGCCTTGAAGAGTGGTCTTTTTTGAATGTTTTTAAATGCTCTGTTAAATATGCTATTCTTTCGCTAAGAAGTGCAATTTGAACTTCACTTGAACCTGTATCTTTCTCATTTTTTGCAAACTTTTTGATGATTTCAGCTTTTTTCGCCACATCTAAAGCCATGTTAGCCTCCTGATTGGTAGTATTTTAAAACGCGGATTTTACCCTAAGAAAGCAAAGATTTACATTAAACTTAGTAGAATAACTAAATTAATTTAACAAGGGACTCTATGCTATTTACTAAGGCGAGTGAGTATGCACTACTTTCAGTTGCAATATTGGCAAAAAGCGATACTCCAAGAAATGTAGAAGCACTAGCAAAAGATTTAAATATATCAAAAAGCTTTTTAGCAAAAATTTTACAAAGTTTAGCAAAAAAAAATATTTTAATTTCTCATAAGGGTGCAAATGGGGGATTTACTTTAGAGAATGATGCAAAAAATATATCTATTTTAGAGATTATTTCAACAGTTGAAAATAAACCAATTCAAGTATTAGAGTGTACATCAGATATAAATTGTTGTCCAAATAATCCAAATGGGTGTATAATACTCCCATTTTTTAACAAACTTCAAAATAAAATAGATGGTTTTTTAGAGAGTTTAACGATAGAAAATTTAATTCAATCCTAAAAAAGGGGACTTTAATTGGCAAGAGTTGCAGTTTTCGATAAATTAAAACCTGTAATGGAATTTTTAACAGGTTCAAAAGATTTAACAGTTGTAGTATTTATGATTGCAATTATTGCTATTATCATAGTTCCTCTTCCAAGTGTTATACTTGATTTTTTTCTAACTATATCTTTAGCACTTGCAGTACTTATACTTTTAATTTCAATATATGTTCCAAAACCCACAGATTTAACAACTTTCCCAACCATACTTCTAATTTTAACTCTATTTAGACTTAGTTTAAATATCTCTACAACTAGAATGATTTTAAGTGAAGGTCACAATGGACCTGACGCTGTAAGTGATATTATCACAAGTTTTGGAGATTTTGTTATTGGTGGAAACTATGTTATCGGTGTAATTGTATTTACTATTTTAGTTTTAATTAACTTTATAGTAATTACTAAAGGCTCAACTAGAGTTGCAGAAGTTGCAGCTAGATTTACACTTGATGCGATGCCTGGAAAACAGATGGCAATTGATGCTGATTTAAATTCAGGTTTTATTGATGATAAAGAGGCACAACAGAGAAGAAAACATATTTTACAAGAGGCAAGTTTTTATGGGGCAATGGATGGGTCAAGTAAATTTGTAAAAGGTGATGCTGTTGCTGGTATTATTATTACTCTTATAAATATAATCGGTGGATTCTTAATAGGCTCATTTCAACACGATATGGATTTAGGTGATAGTGCAAAAGTTTTTACAATTTTAACAATTGGAGATGGTTTAGTCTCTCAAATTCCAGCACTACTAATCTCAACTGCAACAGGTATTATTATAACTCGTGCAAGTCAAGATGATAGCAAAAATTTTGCTGAGGGAATTGTAAACCAATTAGTAAGCGATTTTAAAGTATTAATTATTATTGGATTTATATTAATTATGTTTGCAATGGTTCCAGGGCTTCCTACCTTTTCATTAGCTTTTGTTGGATTTATATTTTTAGGAATGGGGATTTTAATTAAGCAGAGTCAAGATGGTTCTATTATGGATATGTTTAATTTAAAAGCATTTTCAAAAGAGCCTGAACCTTTAGCTGAAGATGTAGATGGTGTAACTCCAGCTACTCCAGATCCACCAAAACAAAAAAGTAATGAAGAGATAAGAGAAGAAGAACAGAGAGCATTAGAAGATATTCTAAAAGTAGAGATATTAGAGCTTGATTTAGGTTATCAACTAATAAAATTAGCTGATATTAATCAAGGTGGAGATTTGCTTGAGAGAATCAGAGGAATTAGACGAAAAGTAGCAAGTGATTATGGATTTGTTGTTCCACAAGTTAGAATTAGAGATAACTTACAACTTCAACCAAATAATTATCAAATCCTCTTAAAAGGAGTTGAAATTGGTGAGGGAGAGATTTATCCTGATAAATTTATGGCAATGAATAGTGGATTAGTAACAGAAGAGTTAGAGGGAATAGATACAAAAGAACCAGCTTTTGGACTTGATGCACTTTGGATTGATGGTAATTTAAAAGAGGAAGCTATTATGAGAGGCTATACCACAGTAGACCCTGCTACTGTAATTTCAACTCATATTAGTGAATTAGTTAAAAAATACTCTGAAGATTTAATAACTCGTCAAGATGTACAAGAGTTAGTTGAGAAAGTTAGAAAGGATTATCCAATTATTGTTGAGGGAGTATTAAATTCAGCTACAATTGGCTCAATTCAACAAGTGTTAAAATCTCTTTTACACGAAAAGATCCCTATTAAAGATATGCTTACTATATTAGAGACAATTGCAGAGTTAGGTGAGAGAGGAGTTAAAGATATTACTATTATAACAGAGTATGTAAGGGCTAAACTATCTCGTGTAATTACGAATATTTTTAAAAGTGAAGATGGAGCTTTAAAGATTTTAACTTTTGCAGCTCCAAGTGAGCAAATTTTAATAGATAAACTCCAAGATAATCAAGGAGTTAGACAATTAATGTTAAATGTAAATGAAGCAAATGCTTTAATTGAAACTACAAGTACTAATATTAGTAATGTATTACAAAGAGGGGTAGCACCTGCTGTAATAATTGTAGACCCGTTGATTAGAAAAGCATTGGCAGAGAGATTTGAGCAATTTGGTTTAGATGTTGTTGTTTTAAGCCACGCTGAAATTGACCCAACCGCTCAATTTGAAGTTTTAGGAACTATAGAATTTTAAATTAATAAGGAAATATATGAATTTAAAAGATATGAAAGATATAATAGGTTTTGGAGTTGCAGGAAATTTTGCAAATCATCTTGAACAAGCAGGAGAAATAGTTGATTTTATAGATGTAAAAGTTGATGATAAAAACGCACCTAAGGGAATATTCCCATTTTATCTTCCAAATAGTGATACTTTTTTGAAAGTGTTTCCACTTAGTAATAATAAAATAAAAATGCCCACAGATGTACAAAATCTTCAATTAGAACCAGAAATTGCAATAATTTGTGATATTATTTATAAAGATAATAGAGTTATGAATTTAATTCCTAAAAAATTTACAGCTTATAATGATTGCTCAATTAGGCGAGAAGGAGCTAAAAAAATTAGCCAAAAGAAAAATTGGGGTGAATACTCTAAAGGATATTCTGAAAATTTTATAAATATTGATAAATTCTCAAATGGTGGAGTTATGGATAACTTTCATATAGCTAGTTTTGTAAAAAGAGATAATAAATTAAATATATATGGTATTGATAGTCCAGTTTTAGGTTATAATTACTTTTATGAAAAATTAATTAATTGGTTAATTGATAAAATGAATAATCAAAAAGATGAGAGTGTATTAGAGGATATAGCAACTCTAATAAAAAAATCAAATTATCCAAAAGAAGTTATAATTAGTATAGGTGCTACTGCATATACAGACTATGGAGAGAGTACATATTTAGAAAAAAATGATGAAATTTTTGTAGTTACTTATAATAGTAAATTATATAGTGAAAATAAAATTATAAATTT
>JADGEE010000025.1:18574-33459 GCA_016744535.1 Campylobacteraceae bacterium | reverse complement strand
ATTAATGTTATGATTTTCATTGTGAAATAACCTTGTTTTTATTGTTTTAAGCTCTTTAATTATAATGGTTATTTCACTTTATTTTGATAAAAGTATTAGCTTAGCTAAAAGTATATTTAAATATGGATTAAGTAAAATGACAAATATCTTGAGAAACTTAAAATTATATAAAGATTTGTTTAAAATCTTTGTAGAACTAATTAAAAAGCCCAAATCAAGAGAGGTTTATCTTTCTTAAAGAAAATATAACCGTGGAGTGAGGCTTCAGCTTCAAAAGCTACTTTATAAATCTATTCCAGCTTCTTTAAATACCTCTTCAAGTGAGATAACTTTTGTTTTACCACTTTTTAAATTATCTATATCTTTTATCTGCTACCATCTCATTCAATTTATCAAAATATGATTCAATAGCTTTTTCAATTAAGTTTGTTCGTGTTTTATCTAACTCATTGGAATATTCGTCAAGTGTTAGTAATGTATCTTTTTCAAAGTCTTATGTTAATAGCTTGTTTCATAATATTTCTCCCTCTTTTTGTAGATACAATTGTAGTACGAATATAATTAATTTGTCAAAAAAATGCTATAATGGATTTAAAAATTCACAAAATTCAATATTGTGACTAATTAATTAAATTTTAAGCAATAACTTCTATGATTAAGGTAAAAAAATGTATAATATAAAAGCAAAAAAGAAGTATGGTCAAAATTTTTTAAAAGATGAAACTGTAGTTGAACAGATTGTCCAATCGATTCCCAATACTAAAAACGCATTAGTTGAAATTGGGCCTGGCTTGGGTGATTTAACAAAAAAACTGTTAAAAGTTAAAGGCGTAGTGGCTTTTGAGGTTGATGTAGATTTATATGAGATTTTAACAAAAAATTTCCAAGATGAGATAGATAATTCAAAACTAAAACTGATAAATAGAGATGTTTTAGAGGGATGGGATAAAAATTTAATAGATACAAATTATGATTTAGTAGCTAATTTACCATATTATATAGCTACAAAGATAATTTCAAGAGCTTTTAGGGATAGCAACTGTAAAAATATATTGGTTATGATTCAGAGAGAAGTTGCAGTTAAATTTTGTGCAAATGTGAATCAAAAAGAGTTTTCAACA
This sequence comes from Campylobacteraceae bacterium, assembly GCA_016744535.1. Classification (GTDB taxonomy): domain Bacteria; phylum Campylobacterota; class Campylobacteria; order Campylobacterales; family BB28; genus BB28. Next base: position 32,338 of record JADGEE010000025.1, on the reverse strand, counting down.
CTAAGTGTTTTAGCCCAAAGTGTAGGCGAAGCTGAAATTGTGTTTGATATACCTCCTGAAGCTTTTTATCCTCCCCCAAAAGTTACCTCATCAATTTTGAAAATAAGTAAGAGTGAATTAAGTTATGATGAAGATTTTGAAAAGTTTTTAAGAGTCTGTTTTATACAACCAAGAAAGAAGCTTTCTAAAAATTTATCAACTAAGTATTCAAAAGATATAGTATTTGAAATACTTGAAAATTTAAATTTAGAGACTCTTCGACCTCATCAAGTCACTACACCAATGTATCACCAACTATATAAAATTTTAAAAGGTCGTATAGATGGAGAATTCAAATCAGAAAAAAGAGGTTAGGGATAATAGAGACGGCATTAGAGAGAACAGAGATAATAGAGAAAGAGATAATAGAAAAAAAAGATTTATAAGCAATAAACCCTCTCCTCTTGGATGGCATAGAGATATTAGAAAAAGTGTAGAGGTAAATGATAAAATACAAAAAGATAGATTAAATCCTCACTATAAATTAAATTTAAATACAACTTCAAAAATAAAAATTACACCTCTTGGTGGATTGAATGAAATTGGTGGAAATATAACTGTATTTGAAACTGAAAAAAATGCTATTATAGTTGATTGTGGAATGAGCTTTCCAACTGAAGATATGCACGGGGTTGATATTTTAATTCCTGATTTTACATATTTAAGAGAGATTAGAGATAAAATTGTAGCACTTGTAATTACTCACGCCCACGAAGACCATATTGGTGCAGTTCCATATCTATTTAAAGAGATGCAATTTCCAATTTATGCAACTGCAATTTCACTTGGAATGATTGGTAATAAATTTGATGAACAAGGAATGCGACACCATAGAAATTATTTCCGTGCAGTTGAAAAGAGAAGAGTTATTAATATAGCTGAATTTGATGTAGAGTGGATGCACATTACTCATTCAATTCTTGATGCTTCTGCCTTAGCTATTTCAACAGAGGCTGGAACTATAATTCATACAGGTGATTTTAAAATTGACCATACTCCAATTGATGGTTTTCCTACAGATATTCATAGATTAGCACACTATGGCGAAAAAGGTGTAATGCTACTCTTAAGTGATAGTACAAATTCACATAATCCTGGATTTACTAAGAGTGAAAGTACAGTAGGACCTACATTTGATAGAATCTTTTCTGAAGCTAAAGGAAGAGTTTTAATGTCCACTTTTAGCTCAAATGTTCACAGAGTATATCAAGCAATTCAACACGGTATAAAATATAATAGAAAAGTAGCTGTAATTGGTCGTTCTATGGATAAAAATTTAACAATAGCGATGGAACTTGGATATATATATCTACCAAAAGGGATTTTTATAGATGCCTATGAAGTTCATAAATATAGTGATAATGAAGTTTTAATTATTACAACTGGAAGTCAAGGTGAAGCTATGAGTGCTTTATACAAAATGGCAACAGATGAACATCGCCATATTAAGATAAAACCAACTGATACAGTTATTATTTCAGCTAAAGCAATTCCAGGGAATGAAAAATCAGTTTCATCTGTTATTAATTTTTTACTAAAAGCTGGTGCTAGAGTAGCATATCAAGATTTTAGTGAAATTCATGTAAGTGGTCACGCTGCCCAAGAGGAGCAAAAATTAATGTTTAGACTTACAAAACCTAAATTTTTCTTGCCAGTTCACGGTGAATATAATCATCTTGTAAAACATTCAGACACTGCAATAAAGTGTGGAATTCCCGAGCGAAATATTTTAATTATGAATGATGGGGATATCATTGAAGTAAATCCAAGATATGTTAAGAAAGTTAAAAATATTAAAACTGGAAAACTATTTATTGATAACCAAATCAATCAACAAATTGAAAATAATGTTGTTATTGATAGAAGAAAATTAGCAAATGATGGAGTTGTATCAATTATAGCACAAGTTTCACAAAGCCAATTACAACTAATTGATAAACCTAAAGTTATAACTTATGGTTTAGTTGCTGATAGAAATATAAAACAATTTTCATCTGAAATTGAAGAGATTTTATTCAATTTTATTAAAAATGTTAAACCTGAACTTTTCCAAAATACAAGAGCTCTAGAGAATGAATTAAGACAAGTTGTAAGAAAACATATCTTTAGAAAAATGAAAAAATATCCTACAATTGTACCTACTATTTTTGTAATGTAATAATTATTATGAATTTATATAAATTAGAGGGAGTATAAAATCTTACTCCTCCATCTCTATAAATTTTTGTGCAATTCTAACTGCATTTGTAGCAGCCCCTACTCTTAAATTATCAGCAACTATCCAAAGATGTAAAACATTATCTCTATATAAATCATTTCTAATTCTACCTACAAAAGTTTCATTCTTTTCACTACACATAATAGGCATAGGATAAGAGTTTTCACTTGGATTATCTACAACCACAATGTTATTTGAATTTCTTAAAATTTCTTTTGCTTTACTTGCATCAATACTATTTTCAAACTCAATGCTAACACTCTCAGAGTGTCCTCTTAAAACTGGAACTCTAACACAAGTTGCATTGACTTCAATATTTTTATTTAATATTTTTTTAGTCTCTTCCATCATTTTTATCTCTTCTTTTGTGTAATCATTATCCATAAATTTATCGATTTGAGGAATTACATTAAGTGCTATTTGATGCGGAAATTGATCATGTTTTACATCATCTAATTTAAACGCAAAAAATGCTTGCATTTGATTTATCAACTCTTCCATAGCTTTTTTACCAGCTCCACTTGTAGCTTGATATGTTGAGATATCAACTCTTTTAATTCCAAATAAGTCGTCTAGTGGTTTTAAGACTTGAACCATTTGAATTGTTGAACAATTTGGATTAGCAACTATCCCTTTTATTTTCCAATTTGAAATCATTTGAGGATTAACCTCTGGCACTACTAAAGGAATATCACTCTCCATTCTGAAGTGACTTGTATTATCAATTACAACAGCTCCAGCTTCAGCAGCAAATGGAGCAAAATGAGCTGAAATTGAACCACCTGCACTAAAAAGAGCAATTTCAACATCTTCCTTTTCAAATACATCTTCAGTTAATTCAAGAACTTCAACTGCTCTATTATTAAATTCAATTGTACTCCCAGCACTATTTTTACTAGCAAGTGGAGTCATTTTATTAACTGGAAATTTAACCTCTTCTAATACTCTAAATATCTCTTCACCAACTGCACCTGTTGCACCAACTACCGCTACATTATATTTTCTCAAATTTGTATCCTTTGTTTAAAATTTTAATTATCAACTATTATTTCAAGAGATTTCACTATATTATCTTTATTATTTGCGTTTAATGGATTAAATTTTCCTTTCTCAAGCATATTTAATCTTTTTGCCAAAATATCATCTTCACTTAACTCATTTACATAAAAGAAATCATACTTCTCTTTTATATTACTACTTTCATTAAAAAATGGTGATACAAAAAGAGCCTTTTTTATATCATCTTGTTTTAATAGTGAACCAACTATTATATTATGTACTCTATTTTTTTTATTTATCAAGCTAAAATCAAACTCTTGCGACTTTTCATATTTAAAATAACTTTTAAATTCACTATGTAAGAGAGTATTTGTAACCTCTTTTATCTCTTCAATTTTATCTTTTTTTATCTTTTCTTGAAATTTATAACCTATATACTCATTATATAAAAAATCAGATACCTCATGTATACTCTTATTACTTCTATAACTTAAGCTAAAAGAGGTATCAATTGAGTTTTTATATCTATTTTTCAAATTACTTATCAATTCACTTTTACTTAAATTTGCATAGAGTAAGTTTTTTAAGTTTGCTACTGCATTTTTAATAATTTTATTATTTATAAAATTACAATTAGATAATTTAGTTAGATGTTTTTCTGTAATAACTCTTTTTTCTATATTTTGATTATCATAAATTATAATGGCAATATTGATAAATTCATAACTACTTTTTTTTGGAAAAAATCTAACAATATGATACTTTCTATCTACTCCTAAGTTTAAAGGAATATTATAATCAACACCCATTGTTTTTCCTTTTAAAAATAGTTTTATTTCCTATTCTTGATGAAATTAAATCGGCTATATCATTTTTATATTCAAGAGGAGACCATTCATTTGGAAATGAACTATCTATTATAGTTATAATATCATCTTTTGAAACTTCTATTTTTTTACCATTCTTTATATTAATTGCATTTTCATAAAATAGATAACTAGAATCTAAAGTTATATTACAATTTTTTGCTTTGGCAATAGATAAAAAATCTCCTTCAATAATATCTCCATAACATAGATGAGTATTAAATCCATTATCAAAATCTATTACATAAAACTTACTACTATATTCTAAACTTTTAAGTATATTTGGATTTTTTTTATCTCTATCATTATTTAATGTAAAATTATCAAGATGAATAATATCTTTGACTTGCTTATCAGGAATATTTTCAACTTCTAATCTATCTAAATTATCAATATACTCTATTCCTAAATTTATTCCCATTGATTTTTGTATGTTGTTTAATGCTTCTTGACTTATAATATTATCTATTTGTGCCTCATTAGCCTTTTCTAAAAAATACTCATCAATATATAATAAAATAACTTTTTGAGGTAATAAATTAAACTTTAATAATTTATCTAATTTATATGCTAATAGTTCACTAAAAATAGAACAATCTTTATAAACTGTATTTGTATTATATCTAGTTTTTAAGACATATTCTTTATCATTAGTTGCTCTAATATGTATAGGTTTAGTAGAGCCATTTCCACCACTACTTAGTTCATCTAATATAGAACTAATTTGAAAAACTTCTAATTTATTAAATGGCATTTTTTTATTTCAATCCATACTTTTTAATTTTTTTTTCTAAAATATTTTTATTCATTCCTAAAATTTCACTAGCCTCTTCTAAATTGCTACTACAAGAGTTTAAAACTTCCTCTATTAACTCTTTTTCTAAATTATTTATACTTCTCTTCTCTTCTCTGCTCTCTAAAAACAGGTCATCTTTTTTGATTTTATCATCTTCACTTAAAATTACAGCCCTTTCAACAACAGAGATTAACTCTCTAATATTTCCAGGCCAAGAGTAGTTTAAAAGTCTATTAGTGGCTTCATCATCAAAGCTTTTATTTTGAAATTCATACTTTTTCATAGTATTTTCTAATACCCAATTTGCAATATCTAAAATCTCTTCCCTTCTCTCTCTAAGAGGTGGTATTTTAATTGGAATTGTATTTAATCTAAAGTATAAATCTTCTCGAAACTCTTTTGCTATAATTTTGTCATTTAAGTTTGCATTAGTAGCTGAAATTATTCTAACATCTATTTTAATAGGTTTTGTACTCCCTAGTCTTACAACTTCTCTCTCTTGAAGTACTCTTAAGATTTTGGCTTGAAGGGCTAATGGCATTTCGGCAATTTCATCTAAAAATAGAGTTCCTCCATCAGATGCCTCAAATTTTCCAACTTTAGCTTCACTTGCATCTGTAAAAGCTCCTTTTTCATAACCAAAAAGTTCACTCTCAAGTAAATTCTCAGGAATTGCTGCCATATTTAAAGCGATAAAATCTTTATCTTTTCTTTTTGAGTTTTTATGAATAAAATTTGCAAAAACCTCTTTACCAACTCCACTCTCACCTAAAAGCATTACAGTAGCATCAGTTACAGCAGATTTTTTAGCTAAATTTAAAGCTTTTTCAAGAGATTTTGAGTTAGCAATAAACTCATTTGTATCAACAATTTTACTTTTTGATTTTACTTGTTTTGCAACTCTTTGTACTTTTTGACTTCTCTTTATAGCTTCAACTAAAGTATCAATTTCAAATGGTTTTGTAATAAAATCTTTAACCCCAAGTCTAATTGCTTCAATTGCACGATTTAGTGTAGCATTACCAGTAATTACAATAGCTTCAAATTTTCCATTAAGTTTTGTTAAAAACTCAATTCCATTCATTCCAGGCATTGTAATATCGGTAATAATCAATTCAAAACTATCATCAAGTTTTTTTAATGCTTCTCTCGCATTTTTAAAAGAGATTATTTTAAATTCATCATATTCAGAGAGTGCAATTTCTAAAGATTTTCTCATATTTATATCATCTTCGATAATTGCTATTTTCATTTTTTATTCCATATTATTTAAATTTTTGTAGTAATTATACTAACAAGTTTATATTATTTCAATTAATAGATTTTCCGTGCATTCTCTTATCATCTCAAATACAACTTCAAAGCCTTCAAAGCCATTAAAAAAGTATGGGTCAGGCACACATTCGCCATTTCGTCCAAACTCTCCAAGTTTTTTAACATTTATAGCACCCATTCTAAGTAAATCTATTCTATTTTTCTCATCAAGTGCAATTATTAAATCAAACTCTTTGAAATCATTGTTATTGACTTGTCTTGATTTTAAATTAGATATATCAATATTATTTAGTTTTGCAACTTTAATAGAGTTTGGACAAGGTGCATCTCCTATATGATAATCTCCTGTTCCTGCACTATCAACTTTAATGTTTAAATTATTTTTTTGAGCTATTTCTCTTGCAATTCCCTCTGCTAATGGAGAACGACAGATGTTTCCTAAACATACAAAAATGATTTTTTTCATTAATTTAACCCTATATTTATATATTTTCTCATTTTCTTAATTTCTTTTAAATCAACATTTGAACTTATTATATTTTTATCATAGCTTTTATGTACAGTTCCAAATGGAGTAATAATAGAACCACCTTTTAGCATATTAGAATTTGCACTATTTGAAGCTATTACAAAACATTGATTAGTTATCGCTAAAGCTTTTGTAAGAGTTTCAAAATGCTCTCTTCTCGAACTTCCCCACATAGCAGGAACTAATATTACATCAGCTCCTTTTACTCTCTCCCAAAGATAACTAAATCGAATCTCAAAACAGATTAAAACTGCAAATTTAACTCCATCTATCTCAAAAATTTTTATACCTTCCTCTTTTCCTGCACTAAAATATTTATGTTCATCGCCTAAAGGAAATAGTTTATATTTTTTTTGAGAATATACAAGTCTTTTATTATGAAAAACTTTTAATATATTAAAATACTCTCCGTTTATTCTTTCAAGTACAGTTATAGCAAAAATTTTATCCTCTGTTAATTCTCTAATTTCACTTATAGCTTTTAGAGAAAATTCCACTCCCTCATCAAATCTATCATAACAAAATCCAGTTAAACTAACTTCAGGTGCTAATATTATTGAGTGTTTAGGAGTAAACTCAAGAAGTGACTTTAATTTCTTTAAATTCTTGTCAAAATTACTTTTAGTTTTAAATTGCAAAGATATGAACTCTTTTTGCATATTTTGCCTTTAGTTTTTTACAATAATAACAAATAAAATATAAATTTTTATAACTCACCTCTTAAACTTTTCGCAAATATTGTTTTCACTTCTTTTGATTTATAATTTGCAATTACCCACATAAGCTTTGAAATTGTAGCTTCTAAAGTCATATTAAAACCACTTATTACTCCTAAAGATTTTAACTTATCACTTGTTTTATATAATCCCATTTCTACAATACCTTCGTAAATTTGTGTTATATTTACTATAATTTTACCTCTTTTTATAGCTTTTTTTAATAAATTTAAAAACTCTATATCTTCAGGCATATTTCCAGCTCCATAACTTTCAATAATAATAGCTTTTATATTTTTATTTAATAAAGTATCTCTTATAAAATTCATTTGTGTAGTTGGAGTTAAAACTATATTAGCGACCATAGTCTCTAATTTATAATTAATTTTAAACTTTTTATTTGATGATTTAAGTAGTAATTTTTTATCTATTTTAATATCTTTACCAATTAATCCAAGAGGTGAAAAATTTGGTGAGTTAAAAGCGTTAAAACTAGTTGAACTTACTTTTATAGAGCGATTTCCTCTTAATATTTTATTTCCAAATAAAATTACAACTTCATTTATTTTTTTCTCTTTTGCTACAAAAATAGAATTTATAAAATTTATTTTTCCATCACTTCTAGGATTTGAAATAGGCAGTTGAGAACCTGTTAATATTATTGGTTTTGATAAATTTTCAAACATAAAACTAAATATAGATGCACTATAAGCCATCGTATCAGTTCCGTGAAGAATTATAAATCCATCGTAGTTGTCATAAACTTTTTTAATTTCTTTAGCAATTTCAATCCAATCTTTTGGTTTTATGCTTGAGGAATCTATTGGATTTTTTAAACTTTTAAATTTAATTAAATCATTTATTTTTGGTAAATAACTTTTTAACTTTTTAAGTGAGGCTGGTTTTAAACCTTGTTTGCTCTCACACATTCCAATTGTGCCACCGCTATATAATACAAATATTTTTGATTTTTTCATAAATTTATTATATCAAATCACTATCTCTTTTAAGATATAATAAATTTAAAAGTAAGGAGAGAAAATGAGAAAATTTTTCTTAACCCTAGGTTATAGTGGTTTATCAAAATATGCACCTGGTACGGTAGGTTCGTTCGTAGCTTTAATAATTGGTGTATTTCTTTTAAACTATCTTCCTAGTTCAGAATCTATATCGGCAGAATCTACACTATTTTTACTTTCAATTTTAATAACTTTAATTGCAGTAAAAGAGATTAATAAATATGAAGCTGAGACTCACACTCACGATGATAAATCTATTGTAATTGATGAGTTAGTTGGGATGTGGATTGCTTTATCAATTTCAGGGGCTACGCTTACTCAAATGCTACTTAGTTTTGTTTTCTTTAGATATTTTGATATTAAAAAACCTTCAATTATAGGTAAAATTGATAGAGATGTAAAAGGTGGATGGGGAGTTATGGGTGATGATATTATTGCTGGATTTTTTGGCGGAATACTTAGTGCCTTAGTTTATGAGATAATGTTTAAATTTATATAATTTTTTTTAGGTATTTTTTGAGCTAATAAACCTAGCTAATGTTATGCTAAATAAATTATGAGGTTTCTATTTAAAAATTGTTTTCTGAAACAATAGCAGAATATTTTTTAAGATATTCTGCTATTTTACTATTTATTAATAATTAAAGTAGCTTCAACTCTTCTATTTTTTGCTCTATCTTCAAGGGTTAAATTACTAGCTACTGGGTTTAGTTCACCAAAACCTTTATAACTTAACTTAATTTTATCAATTCCTAATTTAATTAATTTATTGTATACAACTTTAGCTCTATTTTCTGATAGTTCTTGATTATATTCATAAGTTCCTACACTATCAGCGTGACCACCAATTTCTGCACTGTAATTTTGGTTCTCATTTAAAAATTTAGCAAATTTTTCAACTGAATACATAGAGTTATTAGAGAGTTTTGCGGAGTTAAAGTCAAAATTTACTTTAAAAATAAAACTTATTTTACAACCATCTTTATCAACTCTAAATCCTTCAGCAGTATTTGGACATTTATCTAATTCATTATTTACACCATCATTATCACTATCTTTTGGCATTTTAGGTTGAGGATAATTTTTAACTTCATCAATACTTCCAACTGCCCTAAGTGGTTTTGAATTAGAGTAGTTAAAAAGTAAACTTTCAATCCCTCCAATAGGGATTGTGGTTTGTGCAGATGATATAATAACTCCAGTATTAACATCAAGAACTTTCGCATTTATAAGCACACTGTAATCAGTAATTACATAAGTACCTGTTACAATAGCAGAAACATTATATTGTTTTTTAATATTTTTAATATTTCTACTAAGTGCAAATTCACCTTGTTCATTTATAATTAAATTTTGAACTAACCTAGCATCCATTACTTTCCATTTTTTAACGTGAAGTTCGTGCGTTAATCCCTCTGCAATTAATCTCCCAAGTCCACTAGTTTGAGTTAAATCATCTGAATTTACAAATGATGTTACCAATACAGAACTAGAGAGATATTTTTTATCTGAATTTCTTTCTAATTGGTCTGATATAAAGATAATTTGAGAATTTAAGTAACCCATTGGGTTTTTGCTATCCACCACCGCTAAAGGTATACTTTTAATTCTTATCTCTTTTGTATGCTCAATTTCTGTTCCTATTAATAAAGAACTAAGTCCTAATGATAAAAGACTCCCTACAATAAATTTTTTCATAATCCGTCCCTTGAATTTTAAACATAAACTTTTAGTGTCATTTTACACTATTCTAAATAAAAATCGGCTAGAGAAACTTTTATTTTAAATTAGATAATATATTTTCTATAAAAATATAATAACCGATGAGTAAAACATACTTATTTAGAAAAAAATACTCTAAAGCTTAAAACAACTATAACAAGGTGCAATTAATACATTATCTAAATATACATAGATTAACAAATAAAAATAAAAGTTTATATGACATTGAGAAATTAATTTTTTATATATTCTATTTAAGGTTTATATAATATAATTTATGAGATAAATAAGACTAATTTAGTCTGATTTAAAAATGGAGAAATAATGAGAGTGTATTTAGACAATAATGCTACTACAATAGTAGACCCAATAGTAAAAGATGCAATGGAGCCTTTTCATTCACAAATGTATGGAAATCCTAATTCACTTCACAGTTTTGGAATGGAAGTAAGACCATATTTAAAACAAGCTGTTGATAAGTTATATGATGGGATTAATGCAAGAGATAAAGATGATATTATAGTAACTTCTTGTGCAACAGAATCAATTAACTGGGTAATTAAGGGAATATATTTTGATAAAATTTTAAATAAAGATAAAAACCATATCATCACAACAGAAGTTGAACACCCTGCTGTAATTGCTGCCTGTAAATTTTTAGAATCTTTAGGAGTTAAAGTTACATATCTGCCTGTAAACCAAGATGGATTTGTAGATGCTTCCACGGTTGAAAATTTTATTAGTGATGAGACTGCATTAGTTTCTATTATGTGGGCAAACAATGAGACTGGAGCGATTTTTCCAATTAAAGAGATAGCCCAAATTTGTAGAGATAGAGGGGTTTTGTTTCATACAGATGGCGTTCAAGCGATAGGGAAAATCCCAGTAGATGTAGTGGATATGGGAGTTGATTTTATGACATTTTCTGCCCATAAGTTTCACGGTCCAAAAGGTGTTGGAGGGCTTTATATTAGAGATGGTCTTGAATTAACTAGCCTTTTTCACGGAGGGGAACATATGGGTGGCAAAAGAAGTGGAACTTTAAATGTTACTGGAATTATTGGAATGGGTGAGGCTATGCGTTTGGCAAAAGAATCTCTAAATTATGAAGGTACAGAAATTAGAAGATTAAGAGATAAGCTAGAAGATACAATTTTAGAACTACCTGATACTTTTGTAGTAGGTCAAAGAGACAAGAGAACTCCTAACACAATTTTAGTTAGTGTAAAAGGTGTTGAGGGTGAGGCTATGCTTTGGGATTTAAATAAAGCTGGAGTTGCTGCTAGTACTGGAAGTGCCTGTGCGAGTGAAGACCTTGAAGCAAATCCAATTATTATAGCAATTGGATCTGATAGTGAATTAGCACATACTGCAATTAGACTTAGTCTATCAAGATTTACAACTGAAGAAGAGATTGATTACACAATTAAAATTTTTAAAGATAGCTGTTTAAGATTAAGAGATATTTCAAGTAGTTATGCAAATTAAAATATAAATATAAAAAAATATATGAAGGAATTAAAATGGCAAAAGATGATTTAATCGGTGGTGCTTTATGGGAAGAGTATTCACAAAAAGTTTCTGATAGAATGAATAATCCAGAACATCGTGGGGAAATCACACAAACTGAAGCTGCAAAAAAAGATGGAAAATTAATTGTAGCTGATTATGGTGCTGAGAGTTGTGGTGATGCTGTTAGATTATATTGGTTAGTTGAAAATGATACAGATAAAATTATTGATGCTAAGTTTAAAAGTTTTGGCTGTGGAACTGCCATTGCTAGTAGTGATATGATGGTTGAGTTATGTCTTGGTAAAACGGTAGATGAAGCACTAAAAATTACAAATATTGATGTTGAACAAGCACTTAGAGATGATCCTGATACTCCAGCTGTTCCTGGACAAAAAATGCACTGTAGTGTTTTAGCTTATGATGTAATCAAAAAAGCAGCGTCTATTCATAAAGGTGTAGATATGTCTACGCTTGAAACTGAAACTATTGTGTGTGAGTGTGCTAGAGTAACTCTAGGAACAATTAAAGAAGTTATTAAAATAAATGACCTAAAAACTGTTGAAGAGATTACAAATTATACAAAAGCTGGTGCATTTTGTAAATCTTGTATAAAACCTGGTGGACACGAAGATAGAGAGTATTATTTAGTTGATATTTTAACTGAAACTAGAGCAGAAATGGATGGTAAAGTAACTCCTGTAGTTTCTCAAACGACATTCAAGAATATGACCATTATTCAAAAATCAAAAGCAGTTGATGCAATAATTGATAAAGATATTCGTCCAATGCTTATGATGGATGGTGGAAATATGGAAGTTCTTGACATTAAAGAAGAGGATGAGAATATAGATATCTATATTAGATATTTAGGAGCGTGTTCAGGCTGTGCAACAAGCTCAACTGGAACTCTCTATGCTATTGAATCAGTTCTAAAACAGAAATTAGATGATAGTATCAGAGTTTTACCTATTTAATTATTTAAAGTTTTTTAAAAGATTAAGAGAGAAAAAAATAAATTATATGAGAAATGTTTTAAACGAATAGTTGGTGTCAAAAGAGATGGTTAAAATAATTAGAAAACACTATTGTGAAATAAAATCAAAAGGTGAAATAGTAAAATCACTTTTGATTTTATTTTGAATTGCATTTATATACTTTTTACACAATCTTCTTTACTATCGAGTTTAGTCTCATTTTAACAAAAAATTCACTTTCTAATCAATCTTAAAATTTGTGAAACTTTATCAACATTTTTTAGGATTAATAAAACTTTCCCCTTTTAATAACTTTTCCCAAGTTAAATTATCTTTCCATTCACTTTTAATTTGTTTTGAAAAAATAATATTTTCTAATTTTATCTCACCCATATTTTGATGATTATAAGCATCTTCACGAAAACATTGTGCATATCCAGTCTCTGTTTCGTGAATAATAATACTATTTAACTCAACATTTTTTTCACCATTTATCATTTTTGTCTGAGTTATTAATTTATCTATTATTAAAAATATACTCCTTGCTAATTGTTCAGCACTGGGACTTACAGGTAAACTTACCCATCTTTTACTAAATTTTTTAATATACTCTATATATTCACTATCATCACTATCCCAAAAACTAATGGAGTGGTCAAAACTATCAATTAAATCTTTAATATAGCCTTTCATTAGTCCAAAATCATAAACCATTTGACCATTATCTAAAAAATTTGATTTAGTTAAAACTTCTACTTTATAACTATGTCCGTGGATAGATTCAGAGCATCTTGTGGATGTACATTTTCTTACAATATGAGCATTTTCAAATTTAAATAATTTTCTAATTAACATAAACAAACCTTTATAGATTATTAATTTATAGTTAATTATACTAAAAGAAGATTAATTTCAAGTAGAAAAAGAGAGAATAAACTCTCTTATATAGATAAAATTTTATAATTAAACTTCTTCAGTATCAGTATCAGTATCTTCTTCAGTATCAGTATCTTCTTCAGTATCAGTATCTTCTTCAGTGTCACTATCTTCTTCAGTGTCACTATCTTCTTCAGTGTCACTATCTTCTTCAGTGTCACTA
>JADGEE010000025.1:0-18474 GCA_016744535.1 Campylobacteraceae bacterium | reverse complement strand
TCTTCTTCAGTATCACTATCTTCTTCAGTATCACTATCTTCTTCAGTATCACTATCTTCTTCAGTATCACTATCTTCTTCAGTATCACTATCTTCTTCAGTATCACTATCTTCTTCATACTCTGAATTTAACTCAGTATCATCGTAATCTTCAATATCTTCATCATTTAATATAGCACTTAAATCACTATCATCTTCAGTTAAGTTATCCCAATCTATACCAGCTAACTCTTCATCTTCAACATCTTCAGCAAAATAATCGGTTGCGTCTTCCCAAACACCATCAACATCGTCAAAGAAGCTAGTTAATACCCACTTAATAGGTTTTTTACTATCAATATTTTTTAATTTAAGTACAACACCATTTTCACTCTCTTCAATTTCAATTAATTCAAAATGAAGTGCAGGCGGTGCTTTAGGTGCAGGTTTATTTGCATTTTCAAGTTTATCTGTAAGCGTTGTTTCTACTGAAGTTATATTTACTTCTCCATCTTGTAAAGGTTTATTACCATTTTCATCAACTACTCTAGATAGTTGTTTATCATCTAAAGTTACAGGAATATTTTTACCATTTACATTATCAGATTTTTTCTTAAGCTGAATCTCTAATTCACCCTTACGAGTAATATCAAATTTAGCATTAATTGTCTTATCACCATCAATAATAACTACTTTTCCACCTTTTTCATTTAAAGGTGAAAATTGATATTTTCTACCAGCTTGGTCTGTATATTCAGAACCATCAAGTAAGTCTATATCAAATGTAAACTCAACATCCCAATCAGCTTCACTGTACTCACTTGCATCTAAGTTATCCCAATCCGTAGTTCCACTTTTTTGTAAAAAATCTGTTGTTACACTACCATCATCACCAAACGCATCACCATATCCACCAGCACTATTTACCATAACTGGAATTGATGGAGGCATTTCATCAGATGTATTAGTAGCCGCAGCTTCTAAGTCTTGAGGCATATTTACAGCAGCTTTTTCATATACTCCTCTTTGTGCAGGAATATTCGATTTAAAAGAGATTGAAAAAGGTATTTTAGCATTTACCCAGTAACCCATTCCAGGTACCATCGTTTGAACACTTGGGTCTTCTCCCTCATTTACAAAACTTTGCCATCCTTGAATTTTAGAGTTATATACAAAAATTTTATCAACTAACTCTTTTTTACCAAAAAAATCTTTTAAAATATATGGCTTATATCCTGCAAGAGATATTAAGTTCCATCCTTTTACTAAATCAATTTTATACTCAATATCTTTAGCTTTATTAGTATTTGCATCTTTTTTAACATTTGCACTAACAGGTATTTGAGGTGGCATATCTGTTGCACCCATTACTGAACCTACTAAAAGTGAAGCTGTGATAACTGAAACTCCTAAAAATTTTTTCATAAATCATCCTTTTATTTTTTTTATTTACATTTTAGCTACATCGTCTTTTCTAGAAAAACTTTAAGGCTAAAGCTATTTATTACGATGTAATTATAATAAAATGTTGTGCTGTTGATGTGCTATTTTTAACTAAAGCATTATTCCTCTAATTGTAAAATATAGCATAGCTGCAAGTAAACCTGAAACCGGAACTGTAATTAGCCAAGCTGCTATAATTTTTATCAACATATCTTTTTTAAGATGCTCTTTTTTACCAATTTTATCTAAATCTTTTTTCTCTTTATTAGTAAAATCTATCTTACCACTTTCAACATCTTTTAACTCTTGCTTTTTATCATCAAGCAGTTGAATAGTTTTTAATCTTTCAACTTCATTTTCTATAGTTTCTTTCTCTTTTTCCAACTCTTCAATTTTATCTTTTAGGGCTTTTATATGTGCTTTTTTAATTCCTGAAATCTTATCCTCATATTGTGTGTGAATGTAAATTCTTAAAAATCCAACTCCAAAAATACCACCAATTGCTATATGAGTCGAACTTACTGGAAGCCCTAGTGCAGAGGCTATAATTACAACAATAGCAGAAGAGATAGCTACTGACCACGCTCTTGCTTGGTCAAGTTCTGTAATCTCTTGTCCAACTGTTTTAATTAGTTTTGGTCCATACATTGCAAGTCCAAGTGCAATACCAACAGCACCAACAAGCATTACCCATAATGGAATACCAGCTTTTGTAGATATTTCTCCACTCATAATAGCGTCATTAATCGCAGCTAGTGGTCCAATTGCATTAGCAACATCATTTGCACCGTGTGCGAAACTTAAAAGTGCCGCAGCAAAAATCAATGGAATTGTAAATAGTGAATTTATATCATTTCTAGTATTTGCTAGTCTATTAGAAGCCCTAGATATAAGAGGTTTTATAATTAGATAAACTAAAATGGCACTTGTACTTCCAATTCCTAATGCAGTAATTAAATCAATTTTTACAATTTTTTTAATACCTTTCATACTTAAATAAGTTATAAAAGCTAAAGTCATAACAGCAATTAATATTGGTACAACTTTTTTAGCAGCTTCTAACATATCATCTTTATAAAAAATTGTTCTCTTTATAGTATATAAAAAAAGTGCCGCAATAATTGCCCCCAACATTGGAGATATTACCCAACTTGAGGCAATTGCTCCCATTTTAGACCAATTGACAATTTCCCATCCACTAGAAGCTATTCCAGCACCCATAACTCCACCAACAATTGAGTGAGTAGTTGAAACTGGAGCTCCTAATGCGGTAGCTAAATTTAGCCATAATGCTCCTCCAAAGAGAGCCGCTAACATTGCCCAAATAAATACATTTACATCAGGGATTAAAGCAGGGTCAATGATTCCTTTTTTAATCGTACCAACAACATCTCCACCTGCTATTAAAGCACCACTAGCCTCAAAAATAACAGCAATAGCAATAGCACCACCTAATGTTAATGCTTTTGAACCAACCGCAGGACCAACATTATTAGCGACATCATTAGCACCAATATTCATAGCCATATAGCCACCAATCATAGCAGCCACTGCTAAAAATGTGACTTGTGGAATTCCTCCATTATTTAAAAAGGTGTAAGCTAACACCATTATCATAAAAAATATCGCTCCACCAAGTCTATAAAAATCCCCTCTTGAGTGTTTTGTTGCTTTTTTACTTAGCTTTTTTACTGTCTCTTCCATCTAAATAGCCTCCATTCTTCTCATTTATAACTATATGGTATCTAAATTATCAGTTAAGTTACAATAGTATTACAAGTAAAATTACTAAATGGTTACGATGTAAATATATTCAATGATTAAGGCAAATTAGTATAAAATTAGAATAAAAAAAGCTATCAAGGAATTTTAATGAGAGGTTACAAAATTTTCACAGGAACTGCACATCCTGAGTTTACAAAAGAGGTCGCTAAGCATTTAGATATAAATGTAGCAAAAGCTACAGTTGGAAAGTTTAGTGATGGTGAAATTAATGTACAGATTAGTGAAAGTGTAAGGGGTAAGGATATTTTTATAATTCAACCAACAAATCAGCCTACAAATGATAATTTAATGGAATTATTAGTTATGACTGATGCACTAAAGAGAAGTAGTGCAAGTTCTATTACTGCGATTATGCCATATTTTGGTTATGCTAGACAAGATAGAAAAGCAGCACCTAGAGTGCCAATTACAGCAAAACTTGTAGCAAATTTAATTCAAACAGCAGGAATTACAAGAGTTGTAACAATAGATTTACACGCAGGTCAAATTCAAGGTTTTTTTGATATTCCAGTTGATAATCTCTATGGTGCTATTATTTTTCAAGATTATGTTAAAAATAAAAATTTAAAAAACCCAATAATTGCAAGTCCAGATATTGGTGGAGTTACTAGGGCTAGATATTTTGCTGGTAAGTTAGGTCTAGAGATGGTAATTGTTGATAAAAAAAGAGAAAAAGCAAACGAATCTGAAGTTATGAATATTATCGGAGATGTAAAAGGAAAAGATGTTATTTTAATTGATGATATGATAGACACTGCTGGAACTTTAGTTAAAGCTGCAGATGTATTAAAAAAGAGAGGAGCAACTTCAGTAATGGCTTGTTGTACACACGCAGTTTTAAGTGGTCCAGCTTATGATAGAATAGAAAAAGGTGCATTAGATGAGCTTGTAGTATCAAATTCACTTCCATTAAAAAAAGAATCTAAAAAAATCAAAGTCCTCTCTGTTGCCCCTCTTTTTGCAGAAGTAATTAGAAGAGTCTATCACAACGAAAGTGTAAATTCACTATTTATATAAATAATTCTATTTTCATTTTTTTTCTCTTTTAAATTACTCTCTTGCCATCTATAAAAACTTGATTTGCTTCATTTGAGTGAAGTAGTAAATTTAAAATTAAATCATCTTTTTGGCTCTCATCACTTAAATTTAAAACCATAAAATCACTATTTTTATCCTCACTTAATTCTCCTGAATTTAAATTTAGGGCTTTTGCTCCATTTTTTGTAGCCATTATTAACAACTCTTTTGCTAATTGATGTAAATCTCTATTTGGATAAGCAAATAGTGTAGTTCTTAATTCTTCGAACATATTAAGAGAGTAATTAGAAGTTAGTCCATCTGTGGCAATTGATAAATTTAAATTAAATCTTTTTATTTCATCTAAATTTAATACTTTAGAATTTAATAATCTATTTGAAATTGGACAAGTAATAATTTCACCATCTATCTTTTTTATTTCATTTAATTCATCTTTATTTGCATATAAAGTGTGCACAAATAGAGTTTTAACACCTTCAAACAGTTTTATAAATTCAATAGGAATCGTTAATGATTTACTTTGATTTAAAAAGTTTTTAAAAAACTCTACAAAATCACCTTCACTTTTATCTAACCAATTTCTCTCTGCTTGTGATTCAAGCAAATGAGTTGAGACAGTTAAGTTTTCTTTTTTTGCTATCTCTAATACTTTTTTA
Organism: Campylobacteraceae bacterium; assembly: GCA_016744535.1. Taxonomy (GTDB): domain Bacteria; phylum Campylobacterota; class Campylobacteria; order Campylobacterales; family BB28; genus BB28. Next base: position 13,574 of record JADGEE010000025.1, on the reverse strand, counting down.
ATTAAAATTGGATGGGCTGAATATGGTGAGTGAATTGCAATAGAGGCTTTGAAATTATCACTATTATACTCACTAGATTGTCCAAATCTTCCTAAAAAGTCTTGATACAGGGCATCTATCATTTCAGGTTTTGAGCCTATTACTTCATTAAAATATGTAACTTTAATAGGAGAATCTACACATGGCTTTAAATCAAATGCGTAATTACTAACTGCACCAATTGCACTAACACCACTTTTTAATATTTTATTTAGTGTTTCCCTTATACAATTTTCATCACATTTTTGCATTAATTCTTCACGATTTTTGATAACTGAATTTAACCAATCCATAAATTTGCCATATTTTAGGGTAGTTTTATTCCCCGAGTATTCAAGATGTATATGAGGATTTGTAAAAGTTGGTAAAATAATTGAATTTTTACCACTATCTATTATTTCTAAATTAGAATATTTTTCTAAAAAGTCATCTTTTTTGCCAATTTTTATAATTTTTTTATCAAAAAGTAGGCAACTATTAGCTATAATTTCAAAATTATTATTGCAAGTAACAATAAAATCGGCTGTAATTAATTTCAATTTTTAATCCTTTAATTAAATTATGCTAAAAATTGATAAAATAACAGTTTAAAAATATATAAAAAAGAGGTAAAAAATGAAAATAGTAGTAATTCAAGGTCCAAACTTAAATATGCTAGGTGTTAGGGCACAAAATGTTTATGGTCCTATGAAACTTGAACAAATTCACGCAAATATGGAATCTTTTGCAAAACAAAATGGTCTTGAAATTGAATTTTTTCAAAGTAATCTTGAGGGTGAAATAGTTGATAGAGTTCAAGAGTGTTTAGGTGATGCTGATGGGATTGTAATAAATCCAGCTGCTTATACTCATACTTCAATTGCAATTAGAGATGCGATTGAGGCTGTAAGTATTCCAACAGTTGAAGTTCATATTACTAATGTGGCAAGAAGAGAAGAGTTTAGACAAAAATCTATGGTAAGTGCAGTTTGTGCAGGAACAATTGTAGGCTTTGGACCATTTAGTTATCATTTAGGATTAATTGCTTTAAATCAAATTTTAAGTGAAGTTAAAGCAATGAAAGAATCACAAGCACAACAACAAGCACAACAGGGCTAATATTGAATTATATTGTAAAAGATGAAAATGCTCTATTTTATGAATGTGGTTATAGTTGTGATAATGCTATTTTTTTAAAATTAGGGGATGATTCATTTTTTATAACTGATGGCAGATATACTGTTGATGCAAAAGAAAATATTAAAAATACTAGAGTTATCCAAAGTCAAAATTTAATACAAGAAGTTAGATTTTTAATTAGAAAGTCAAATATTAAAAAACTCTATTATGACCCAAAAGAGTGGAATACTTATGAATTTAATTTATTAAAAAACAAATTAAATAGAGTTAGCTTTTTTGCTAAAGTAGATTTTTCAAAACTAAAGAGAGCAATTAAGAGTAATGATGAGATTAAAATTATAAAACAAGCTGTAAAATTAGGCAGAGATGGATTTAAAAAATTTGCAAAATATCTAAAAAACTCTGGTGAATTAAAAAGTGAAGAGTTCTTGCAATATAAATTGAAATCTATTCTTAGCTCTTTTGGTGAATTAGAGTTAAGTTTTGAGCCAATTGTAGCAATTAATAAAAATTCAGCTAAACCTCACGCAACTCCTTCTAAAGGAGTTTTGCAAAATGGTGATTTGATTTTAGTTGATGCTGGTGTAAAATATAAGAGGTATTGCTCAGATAGAACTAGAAGTTCTCTATTTAATAATAAAATAACTTTTAAAGAGAATCAAAAATTTTCTAAGAAAAAAAGACAAAAAATTTATGATACGGTTTTAAAAGCTCACGATGAAGCAATAACAAAAGCAAAATCTGGAATGAGAGCATTTGAGATTGATAAAATAGCGAGAGATGTAATTGATAAAGCTGGATTTGCTAAATTTTTTGTCCATTCAACTGGTCACGGAGTTGGACTCAATATTCACGAATATCCTTTTATTTCGGCTAAAAGTGATATGTTGATTGAAGATCATATGGTTTTTACGATTGAACCTGGTATTTATATTCCAAATGAATTTGGTATTAGAATTGAAGATATGATTGTTATGAAAAATGGAGTTGCAAGGATTTTATGAAAAAAGTATTAACTAAAGATTTAGAGTTATATTTTGAGAATCTATTCCCATACAAAAGAGATAAGCCATCAAATAAAAAACATTTAGTTTTAATTGGTATTGGTGGAAATGTGGGAAATGTTAAAAGAAGATTTAAAAAACTTTTTTTTAAGATGAAAATTGATAGAAGAGTTGATATAATTAAAACTTCACCAATTTTAAAAAATCCACCATTTGGTTTTTTAAATCAAGCAACTTTTTTAAATGCGGTAGTGGTGATAAAAACCAATATGTATTTAAAAGAGTTGTTTAAATATTTAATGTATTTAGAAAATTTTTTTAAAAGAGATAGATTGTTTAAAAATTCTCCCAGAACAATAGATATTGATATAATATTTTTTGACAAAATTGTATATAATAAAAATAATTTAACAATACCACATATGAGATGGCAAAATAGGAGTTCTGTTATAATTCCTATGCTTTTTTTAAAGGATTAATTTATGAAAATAAAAACGGTCACTTTTGAAGTTGATACTCCTGCACAACTTTTAAAAAAGATTGAAGCTGAATTTGGTGGCGATGCTATGGTTATCAACACAAAAGAGATAAGAAAAAAATCTCTTAATGAACAAGCACTCTATGAAGTTGTAATAGCTATTAAAGAGGAAGCAAAAGAGGATATTACACAGCCCAAACCAGAGCTTAAATCTCCTATTAAAAAGACTAAAGTTGAAATTAAAAATGAAAGTGATAGTAAAAATGAAAATGAGAGTGAGAGTGAAGAAGATGATGTTTTACTTAGTCTCTCAAAAGCTGTAAAACAGATAAAACAAATTTCAACAATAGCTGAAAATACTCCTAGTGTCTCAAGAAGAGATGATATAAAAAGTAATGTTATAGAAACAATTAAAAAAGTAGAGAGCAGTAATAAGGGTGATTTTAAAGAGTTAAAACTTATTAAAAATGAGATTGGAAAATTAACTGATAAGATTAAAATATTACAAAATATGGTTTGGGATAATACAGAAGATAATAGAGAAGGTGTTATAATACCAGGTGAATTTGCAGAGATTTATAGGATTGCAAAAAATTCAGGAATGGAAAAAGTTCATTTAGATGAAATTATGAAATTAACACTGGAGCATATGCCTCTTAAAATGAGAGAAAATTCTGAAACTATAAAGAGATATTTTCAAGTCCTACTTCGTAAAATGATACCAACTAAGATGGAGACTAATTTAAGTAGTACAACTAAAAAAATAATGATGTTAGTAGGACCAACTGGTGTTGGAAAAACAACAACACTCGCAAAACTAGCTGCTAGATACTCATATATGTTAGAAAAAAAGTATAAAGTTGGAATTGTAACTCTTGATACTTATAGAATTGCAGCAGTTGAGCAATTAATGCAATATGCTAAAATGATGAGACTTGGTATTGAAGCCGTAGTTGATCCACCCGAATTTGTAAGTGCAATTAATTCACTCAGACATTGTGACTATATATTGATTGATACAGTTGGAAGTAGCCAACACGATAAAGATAAAATTGATAAGTTAAGAGAATTTGTAAAACAGGATTTACATACGACAATTGATATAAATTTAGTAATTTCAGCAAATACTAAACTTGAAGATTTAAAAGAGATTTATGAGAGTTTTTCAGTTTTAGATATTAATACTTTTATACTTACAAAATTAGATGAAACAAAAGGGTTTGGTAATATATTTAGTATAATATATGAGACAAAAAAGCCTGTAAATTACTTTTCAGTTGGACAAGAAGTGCCAGATGATTTAATGCTTGCAAGTAGTGACTATTTAGTTGAGTGTTTGTTAAATGGCTTTGAAAAGGTAAAAAAATGACAAATCAAAAGACTCAAGCAGATGGTTTAGAGAAATTAGCACAAGAAAATAAGACTCAAAAGAAGAGTAAAACAACAAAATTTATCGCTATTACAAGTGGTAAAGGTGGTGTTGGAAAGAGTACATTTAGTGCAAATTTAGCTTATATACTCTCGAATAAATTTAATTTTAAAGTAGGTGTTTTTGATGCTGATATAGGATTAGCAAATTTAGATGTTATGTTTAATGTTAAAACTACTAAAACTATTCTTGATGTACTTAAACGGACTGCAAAACTTGAAGATATTATTGTTAAACTTGATAATAATTTGCAATTAATTCCAGGTGCTAGTGGAGAAGAGATACTTAAATATAAACAAGACTTTAAATATGAAGAGTTTATCGATGAAGTATCAACTCTTGACGAACTTGATTTTATGATAATTGATACTGGAGCTGGAATCAGTGAACAAGTTCAACTATTTCTAAATGCAGCTGATGAAGTAATTGTAATTACAGTTCCTGAACCAGCTTCTATTACTGATGCTTATGCTACTATTAAAATAGCAAGTAAAGAGAGAGAAAAAATATTTGTGATTATGAATCAAGTATCAAGCCAAAAAGAGGCCAATAATGTATTTAAAAAAATAAGTGATGTAGCATTTAAAAATATTGGTAATAAATTAACACTGAAATTACTTGGTAAAATTGATAAAGATACTAATGTAACAAAAAGTAGTAAGAAAAGGGAACTTTTTACAAAAGTTAGTTCTAATACATCCGCTGCAATCGATATAGAGGATATTGCAAGGAAGCTTTCACGTGAATTGGAACAAAAAATGCTTACAGAAGAAAAAGGGGGGGTTGGACGATTCTTTAGAAGAATTCTTAGCAAGTTCTAATATAACTCCTCTAACTTCCTTATCATAAGGATAGCAATATGAGTGTTGAAAATTTTATAAATTTTTTTATTGTTAATGGGTTTTTTATAGGTCTGTTATTTTCAATTTTAAAAGTGGATAACCCTGAAGAGATAGTTATTTATACAATTATAGTAACACTTAGTTTTTATATTATTGCACTTTTTAGCTCATCACTGTTTCTGAAATTTTTTAACTTTAAAGAGAGTGCTTTACAAAAAGAGGCGTATGATGATATACTTGATCACTATATAGGTGAGATAGAAAAGAGAGAAAAAGTAGCAAGTGGTATCTTTGAATTTTTTGAAGAGTATCAAAAAGATGAAGATGTTCAGAGAGAAAAAGATAAAGATGATATGAAAAACAAGATTAAAGATTTACAAAAGTAGAATTATGAAAAATCCAAAATTAGCTTCATATAATGACAATGTTAAACATCAACAAGATGAGTTAGCTCTATCTTATTTACCAGCTGTTAAAGCTATGGCATACAGATTAAAAGAGCGACTTCCATCTTTTATTGATACTGTTGATTTAGTATCAATTGGAGCTGAAGAGTTAGTAAAACTTGCAAGGCGATATGATAAAAATTTAAATGATTCATTCTGGGGTTACTCAAAAAAGAGGGTTTATGGCTCTATGCTTGACTATTTAAGAAGTCTAGATATTGTCAGTAGAAGTAATAGAAAACTTATCAAAGCAATTGATAATGTAGTGCAAAAACATTTAAATGAGTTTGAAGAAGAGCCAACGGACGAGTATTTATCCAAAGTTTTAGAAGAGGATATTAGTAAAATACGAGAAGCTAGAGTTGCTGCTAATATATATCTTTTAATGCCTTTAAATGAACAAATTACAATGCTTGATGATGAGATAATAGATGTGGTTGAGAAAGAAGAGTTAATTGAAATGACTAGAGATGCTTTAAGTTCTCTTGGTGAGCGAGAGCAATTGATAATTCAACTATATTATTTTGAAGAGTTAAATTTAAAAGAGATTAGTTCTATTTTAAATATTACTCAATCTAGAATTTCACAAATTCATAAGAGTGTAATTAAAAAAATTCAAGAAAAGGTAAGAGTAGATGGCTGATATATTATCACAAGAAGAGATTGACGCCCTTCTTGAAGTTGTCGAAGATGACGATACTGGAGAAGCTAGTGAAACCTTAGAGAAAGAGGATATTGGTGTTCAAAAGCATATTACTATTTATGACTTTAAGAGACCAAATAGAGTCTCAAAGGAGCAGTTACGTGCTTTTAGAGGAATTCACGATAAATTAGCTAGAAACTTATCTTCTCAAATAAGTTCGATTATGAGAAGTATTGTTGAGATTCAATTGCACTCGGTTGATCAGATGACTTATGGTGAATTTTTAATGTCACTTCCATCTCCAACAAGCTTTAATGTATTTAGTATAAAGCCACTTGATGGAAATGGAGTTGTAGAGATTAACCCCTCAATTGCATTTCCTATGATTGATAGATTGCTTGGTGGAAAAGGTGAGCCTTATGAATCGACTCGTGAATTTACAGATATTGAGTTAAATCTGTTTGATTTAATCTTAAGAGTTGTAATGAAAAATTTAAAAGAGTCGTGGGGACCAATTACAGAACTTCATCCAGTGGTAGATGCAAAAGAATCAAGTCCAAATGTTATTCAAATTGTTGCACAAAATGAGATTGTAATTATGGTTGTAATGGAGATAATTATTGGGCATAGCTCTGGGATGATGAATATATGCTACCCTGCAATTTTTCTTGAATCAATTTTACCAAAACTTGTAAATAGAGATTTAATGCTCACTGAAACTAGTTATAAAAAGAGTAGAAATCAAGAGCTAAAAGCACTGTTAGGTGGAGCTAGAGTTCGAGTTGATGCTATTTTAGGTGAAAGTGATGTCTCTTTAAAAGAGTTTTTTAATTTAGAAAGTGGAGATATTTTGAGATTTGAGCGAGCTGCTGATGATACAGCTCTTTTAATAGTTGATGGAAAAGAGAAATTTGTTGGAAAAGTTGGACTTCATAGATTTAGAAAAACTATTCAAGTTACAGAAGTACTTCATACTGAAAAAGATGAAGTTAAAGATATCTTAACCAAACTTGAAAATAAGAGACACGATAGAGTTGTAACAATTAAAGGTGAGGAGGCGAGTGCTAATGGATGATTTTATAAAATTAATAGAGAACGAAACAATATCTACAATAGAGGGACTTACAGGTATTGCTCCATCTTTAACTCTAAAAGATAAAGAAGACCCAGCAACTGCATCGCATATGATTCCACCTCTTGCAATAGTTTATGTAAAAGTAGACGGTGATGTTAATGGAAGTGTAGCCGTTGCAATTACAGCACAATTAGCTACTGCATTAGCTGATTTAATGTTAGCTGGAGAGGGTGATAGTAAAGATGATATGAATGAAGATGATTTAGATGCTACAAAAGAGATAGTCTCTAATATCTTTGGAGCAATTTCAACATCTCTTCCTGCACAAGGTGATATGCCAAATTTAAACTTTTTGATTGAAGATATTAAATTTTTTGAAAATGATAGTGATATAAATTTAAGTGAATATGCAAAAGTTTACTCTTACGAAGTTGAATTAGCACAAGTTAATAGCTATTTAATGTTTATAATTGATCCAAATATTGTAAGCGGTTTTGAGAAACAAAACTCTGTACCTGAACCTGTTAGCTCATCTGCACCAACCGTTTCAGCTCCTACAAATGTTGATTTAGATGAGGAAGAGTTAAAAAACATAGGTCTTATATTAGATGTAAAACTTACAATTAGAGTAAGAATTGGCTCAAAAAGAATGTTACTTAAAGATGTAATAAATATGGATATAGGCTCAGTTGTAGAACTTAATAGATTAGCAAATGATCCTCTTGATATTTTAGTTGATGATAAAATAATAGGTAAAGGTGAAGTCGTAATTGTGGATGGAAACTTTGGTATTCAAATTACAGAAATTGGAAGTAAAAGAGAGAGATTAGAGAAATTAAGAGGCTAATGTATCTACTTCTTAAATAAATCAGTACTTAAATATCTTTCTGCTGTATCGCACAGAATTGTAACTATATTTTTATTAGGATACTTTTTTGCTAAAATTGAACTAGCACAAACATTTGCACCTGAACTTATCCCAACTAAAATACCCTCCTTTTTTGCTAATTTTTTTGACATCTTAAAAGCATCAGAGTCATTAATTTGTATAACTTCATCATAAATATTTGTATTTAATATTGTTGGTATAAATCCAGCTCCAATTCCTTGAATTTTATGTGGTGCTGGAGAATCTCCACTTAATATTGCTGAAGCACTTGGCTCAACTGCGATAATTTTAATATTAGAATTGAACTTTTTTAAAACTTCTCCAACTCCTGTAATTGTTCCACCTGTTCCAACTCCTGCTACAAAAATATCAATTTTTCCATCCATCTGTTCTATTATCTCTTTTGCTGTTGTCATTCTATGCATTTGTGGATTTGCATCATTATCAAATTGACCAATTATTAATGAATTTTCTATTGATTGATTTAACTCTTTTGCTTTGGCTATCGCTCCACTCATTCCTGTCTCTTTTGGAGTTAAAACAATCTCTGCCCCTAAAAACTTGAGTAATGCTCTTCTTTCAAGTGACATAGATTCAGGCATTGTTAAAATTAATTTTAACCCTTTTGATGCACAAATAGATGCAAGTGAAACTCCTGTATTACCACTTGTTGGTTCAATCAAAGTACTCTTTTCATTAACTTTTCCACTTTTAATAGCATTTTCTATTAAATTAAGAGCGGGTCTATCTTTGACCGAACTTGAAGGATTCATAAATTCACATTTTCCGTAAATATTTTGTGATATTTTACCTAGCTTTAGAATAGGTGTATTTCCAACTAAATCAAGAACATTATTAGCAACTTTCATAAATTATCCTTTTTTGTTAAATTATACAAAAAGTTTATGTTAAATTTGATAGAATAATAATTACAAAATAGTAATTTTTATAAATTTATAAAAATAAGGGGAGTAGCTTGGCTATATTTAAGAGTATAGAAGATGTTGATTTAGACTTAATAGAGATGTTTGTAGATAAATTTAGAAATGATGTCAATAAGTTTAATGATTTAATAGAGGGTTTAAATGACTCTTCAAAATACAATAAAAATTTAGCAGAATTTTTTAGAATTTTTCATAACTTAAAAGCTACTACTGGTTTTTTTGGGGTTAATGAAATTTTTGAAATATCTAAAAAGACTGAAAGTGTTATAGCTACTCTTCAAAAAGATAATCCACCAATCGAAAAGAGAATTTTTAATTGGTTACTTGATTTAAAAGAGCAATTTGAAATTTGGTTAGAGGAATTTGAAGCTAACGCAGATAAACTATCACCTACAAATCCAAAGTTAAATGAATCTTTAAGTGTTAATAGTGTTGAAAAAAAATCATCTGAAGAGATACTAAAAGATTTAACTATTCTCTATATAAATTATAATCAATCTAAAATTGATAAACAGATTCATATTTTAAGTGATTTCACAAAAAATATCTACTTTTGTAAAAATGGTAAAGAAGCTGTAAAAATATATAAAGAAAAACTTCCTGATATTATAATAACTGACACTATTTTACCTGTAATTAGTGGTTTTAAATTAATTAAATATATTAAAAGGTTAAATCCAAATACTCCTATTATAGTTCTTAGCTCAATTGCTAAAATAGAGTATAAAATTCAAGCAAAGTTTTTAGGAATAGAGTCATATTTTATTAAAGATAAAGTAACTTTTGAAGAATTTACGAAAACACTTTTCAAAACAGCTGAAACTTATTTTAGTGAAAGTAGTATTAAAATAACTAATAAAAATATAAAAGAAATTGTAGATAAATTGCCTCCTCTTCCTAGTACAATATTTGAAATTCAAAAAATTTGTGATGATAGTGAGAGTTCAATTCACGATTTAATAGAGGTTGTAAAAAAAGACCCATTAGTTTCAGCTTCCATTTTGAAATCAGCAAAAGCTCCAATTTTTGGTTTTAAAGATGTTCATACAGTAGATAAAGCAGTCTCTCTATTTGGAAAAAGTACTACAAAAGCAATAGCATTTGCAGGAATGATGTATGATAAATTTAAAATTGACCTCTCTCCATATTCATTAAATGAAGTGAAATTTTCTGAAATATCACAACAAAGAGCAAAACTAATGATAAAATGGTACTCTAAAGTATCATTTCATAAACTTGTGATTTTAGCTACTTCTGTATTAATTGGAAATATTGGACAAATTGTAATAGCAAATGAGGTAAAAAAGTTAAAAAAAGTTAAAAAATTTAAACAATTAATGGAAGAAAATGGTAGAAGAGAGGCTGAACTTAATCTTTTTAATATCACAACAGAAGAGGTTACAGCTGATATTTTAAACTATTGGGGATTAGATGATTTATTAGTTGATTCCATTAGGTATAGTTATAATCTAAATACAGCATATAGTAGTGTAGTAGATTATGCTGTTGCAAATAGAGTTGTATTTGAATTGATAGATTTAGAAGGAAAGAGAACTAAAAAAATTTTACCTGAACTTGAAAAAATATTAATAGAGAAAGACTTAGATATAAATTTAATAAAGCAAACATTTAATATATTATAAAAATATTAATTTTTTTGCTTACTTAATATAGAAAAAAATCAATAATGAAACTTTTATTTTTAATAAAGAATTTAAATATTAAAATAGATAATTACTTAAAAAAGGGAAATACAATGATTGAGAGATTATTATTTTTAACTATGAGTTTGTCTATAATATTTTCAACATTAAATGCAGTTGATTATGACGGTGAAAAGACATATTTACAATTAAATGTTCCTTTTCAAATTTGTGTTATTCCTCCATCAGTAGAGGAAGCAAAAAAAGAAGGTTTAGAGCCAATTAATTTAAATAAGGCAAAAAACTTATATTCAAAAGGTGCAATTTTTTATGATGCAAGAGATAAAATGGATTTTGGACATAAAAAAGTAAAAGGTGCTTTTCATGTTAAGTTTGATTCTTCAAAAGGTAAATATATAGTCATAAATTTACCAATAGATAACGAAAAAGAGATAGTATTTTACTGTTATGGAGATAACTGTGCTAACTCTTATGAAGCTGCTGTGGGAGTTAAAAAATTAGGATATAAAAATGTATATTGGTTTCAAGATGGTTTTGCAAAATGGTATAAAGCTAAATATCCAATGGAATAATAAAGGGATTTAAAATCTCTTATTTCTGATAACAAATTTTAGGGCTTACGTTCTTTCACAGCTAAAATAGTTTAATAGAATTTTTAAACAACTAACTATACTAATTTATCCATATTAAATTCAATTTTAAATTCTGCTCCCTCTTTCATATTTTTAACACTCATTTTACCTCCCATATTATCCTCTATTATCGCTTTTGACATATATAATCCAACCCCAGTGCCTTTACCTTGTTCTTTTGTTGTAAAGTATGGCTCGAATATTCTTAAAATTACATCTTCAGAAATTCCACCTGCATTATCTCTAAAATATACTCTTATTATATGACTCTCTTGTATTATCTCTATATCTATTTTTCCCTTTACTTTTTTTTCTAAAATTGCATCTTTTGCATTATTTATTAAATTTAAGACAACTTGTTTAAACTCATTTTTATGACTATTTATTTTTATATTATCACCCTCTATATTAACTTTAATACTATAACTATTTAGTTGAGCCGAAACCATTGTAATAGATTCTTCTATAGATTCTTTAATAGAAAATGCTCTTTTTCTCTTATTTGGCTTAAAAAAGTTTTTAAAATCATCTATTGTTTTAGACATAAAATTAATCTGTTTCATAGACTTTTTTATCGTTTCATCTAAAAATTCTTTGCTAAACTCTTTATCATCGTAAATTATTTCCATATGTTGGATTGTTAAACCAAGTGCATTTAATGGCTGTCTCCATTGGTGTGCAATAGCTGAAAGCATTTCACCCATACTAGCCATTTTAGATTGTTGAATTAACATTTTTTCATTTTCTCTTCTCTTATCCACTTCATTTTGAACCTCATTTTCAAGTGAAGTTTGAAGTTCAGCAATATTTTCTAACATCCAGTTGATAGATTTTGAAAGTAGACTTATCTCATCATTTCCATTAGTTTCTAATTTAATAGATAAATCTTTATGCTCACCTATATCTTTAATTTTATAAGCAATATTATTAAGTCTGGAGAGAACATTTCTATATAAAAACCAAAATATAAAACTAAAGATTAAAAAAGTAAAAATTATAAAAATAATTAAAAATATACTTATGGTCTCTATTGCTTGATTATAAAAAGCTCTTTGTGTATCAAATTGTAGAGTAAATAGTGGATCATCATTAAAACCGTGAAGTAATATTGCATTTGTATAACGCTCTTTTGCATTTAAAATAATTGAAGCTAAAATTGTCTTATCTTTAGAATATTCATATTCCTCAAATGGTATATCTTTATTATAAAATTCTAAAATCACCTCTTTTTGCATAACATTGGATAACTTATTTAACATAAAAGAATCTATAAACTTGCCAATAATAATGACACCTTCAGGACTACCCTTCCCTTTACTATTTAAAATAGTAGTTGAGGCAATCATTAATACACCCTCTGGTAAATGTACATATCCAAAAATACTCTTTTTTTGCATAGCTGCCTTTAAAAATATACTATTCCCTGTTACTAAATTCAGTAAATTTTTTGGAATTTTTATAATTTTATCTTTTTCTAAATCAAAAGCTTGTCCTTGAGCTAACTCACCATTTTTGTTAATTAAAAGCATTGTACTTATATTTAAATTTTTTAGAGTTGTTCCATCATCTGGAAAATTCTGCTTAAGATATAAATCATTGTATTTTTGACTTTTAGCCTTTACAAATTCATAAGTCTCTACCCACTCTCCCCAATCTTTTAAAGTAGATAGCATATGATTAAATTCACTATCTAAAAAGTTTGAAATTTGATAGATATGATTTAAGTTATACTCTTTTTCTATATTTTCATAATCTTTTAATATTAGAGTATTTGAGATAAAATAGATTGCAGCAAAAAATATAAAAAAAGCAATATTAAATATCAAAACTGTTTTTTTAATTATTGTCATAAGAGATACCTTTTCAGTTATAATTTTGATATGATAACAATAAAAAGTACAATTTATTATGAATATAATAACACTAACCCAAAATCAAATACTAAAAGTTGCAAAATATAGAGATAAAAAAAACTTAACTATAAGTTATGAAGATAAAGAGATATTAGGTGAAATGAATATTGGTTCTTTTGTAGGCGTAATAGAGATAAAAAATAGTTTTTTAATAGAAATTTTGCCAAATTTTGAAAATAGCAATTTAAATAATAATATTAATAACAAAATTTTAAATTACAGAGAAAAGTTATTAAATATAATATTACTTTTAAATAGTAACTTAAATAATCCAAATTATATTTTTTCAAAAAATGACCTAATAAAGTTACCTTTAAATGAAGCATTAATATATTTAATTTTAAATACTTTGTCTAATGAATTAATAAATATAAAAGATAATTTATATTTCAAAAGTTATAATCACACAATAAGTTTATCACTTAAAATTTTTAAATCTTCAATATATATATTATCT
>JADGEE010000024.1 GCA_016744535.1 Campylobacteraceae bacterium | reverse complement strand
AATTATTATAAATATATAAAAAAGTTCTATATAATCTTTTATTTCACTCTCTCGTAAAAGTCTTTTATCAATCATAGTTCTTAAGTTTCTATGTAAATTTCTAATATCTCCAAAACCAACTTTAATAAATTCTCCACCAGTTGATTTTGCTAAGGCTTTTATATTATTATTTAGAGATGAAATTACTAAATTTCCATTTTTATCAATTAAATTTTTATCTTTCTCTTTTAGAGTAGTTCCTCTATTTGTTGCGATACCTAAAATAAAAACTTTTATGTTATTCTCTTTTGCGTAACTTATCTCTCTATCAAAATATTTTTTATTACCTCCATCACTAAATAGAATTAAAATTTTATCTTTTGTTTTAATTAATTTATTCACTTTTTTAAGTAAAGACATTAAGTTACTTCCTTTAGAGACTACACTATTTAAATTTAGTGAATCAAAGAGATAATATAATAGTTCTCTATCTTCAGTTGGTGGGGATATTACTAAAGTGTTTGTAGTGTATGCAAGAAGTGCGAATCTATTTGTAATATCTAGTGTTATTAACTCTTTTAATTTCTCTTTAGCAATTTCAAATCTATTTGGTTTTAAATCATTTGCTCTCATTGAGGCTGAAATATCAATTGCTATTGCAACATCAACTCCATAGTTTTTAATATTTAAATTATCTTTTTCAATAACTGGTCTAGCTAAAGTAAAAATTAATAAAATTAGACTAATCAATAAGCCAAAAACTCTATATTTTAAAAAATTATCTCTATGTAAGAGTCTATTAAAATATGTCTTATCAAATTGAGTTTCTAACTTTTTTTTGTAGCGTTTTAAGTATAGATAAATCATAGGAATAAAAAGTAGTAGAGTTAAAAACTCAATGTATAAAAAATTCAATTAATATCCTAAATATTAAATAATACTACTCTTTATCTTTTTTATCAACAATATACATAGAAATTGGTTCAGATATACCATAGTATGGATATTTAGCACCATCTAAAACAACTTGTGCCATTAAATTATTTTCTGTATTAAAAATAAGAGGGGCTATAAAATTAACACTTGATTTATCAATTGGATTTGCAATTATAATAATATTAAATACTAAAAATTTAGTATCATTTTTTATATCTAAAAGACTCTTTATATATATAGGAATATCAAATTCATATTCTCTTAGCATATAAGGGTTAATTAGAGTAAATGAAGGATTTGGATTATCAACATTTTCAAGTTTCATAAATAAATCATCAATTTTAATAAGCTTTAATTCTTTTAATTTTTCAAATCCTAGTATTGGAAATTTAACTTCAAATACCATCTGTTTTCCTTTTTAAATTTTGTTTTAGTGATTTTAGCATTAGATTTATAAAAATACAACTATATTTAAAATTTTTTTATCTCTTAATAACAATTACTTGGGTAAAATTATTTCGAAAAATCAACCAAATAAACTTAAGAGGAAGCAATGAAGATTAGATATAGTTTAATATTAGTTTTAGCTATTTTTATAACAGGATGTTCAACCAAGAGTGAAGTTGAGTATAATAAATCTGCAATTTATTGGTATAAAAAAATTATTAAAGAGGTTAATAGTAGTGATTTAGATAGTGCAGATGAATACTTTACATCACTTTCAAGTGAACATATAAATTCAATTTTTTTAAAAGAGGCTATGCTTATTTTAGCACAAGCACATATTGCAAATGAAGAGTATCTACTTGCAAAGTTTTATTTAGATGAGTATATTAAAAAATTTGGAGATAAAGAATCAATAGAGTTTGCAAAATTTTTAAAAATTAAGGCTAGTTTTTTAGCTTTTAAATATCCATTTCGTGACCAAGAGTTTTTATATGAGACACTAGAAGAAGCATTTAACTTTAAAGATACATATCCATACTCAATTTATACACCTTTTGTAGATACGATAGTAACTAAAGTTAATTTAGCAATTAATAATTTAAATAAAGAGATTGCAATGCTTTATGACAGAGTAGATAAACCAAAAGCAAAAGAGGCATATTTAGAGAAATTAGAAAATTCACCATTTCAAGGTTTAAATACAGTAAAACCAGAGACTGCTTGGTATAGACAAATTTTTGAATAAAGGTTATTGATGCAATTAAAAAATTATAGTGATTTTCCCACAACTCTTCCAATATTAGTGGAAGATGATGTATTTTTATATCCTTTTATGATAGCTCCAATTTTTATAGATGATGAAAAAAATTTATCATCTATAAATTCAGCTTTAGATGATAATTCACTTATTCTAGTAGTAGCATCCAAAGATGGTACTGGAAGTAGTAGAGATTTTAAAGATATATATAAAATGGGAGTTATAGGCTCAATTATGAGAAAAGTTTCACTTCCTGATGGAAGAGTTAAAGTTCTTTTTCAAGGTTTAGCTAAAGGTGAAATCATAGAAGAAAAAGGCGAATCACCTCTTAGTGCTGAGGTTTCTTTAGTTAAAGAGAGTAAGTTTGATGAGTTAAAAATTGGTGCAATTATAAGTGTATTAAAAGAGAAAATAGTAAGTTTAAGCTCAGTCACAAACTATTTTCCACCAGATTTAATTAAAACTATTGATGAAAATTCTGACCCTTATAGAGTTTCAGATTTAATTGCAAGTTCTATTAAAATCAAAAAATCACAATCTTACAAACTATTTAGTGAGCCAAATTTAGAGACTAGATTACTTGAATTAATAAATTTTGTAATAGCTGAAATTGAGGGAGTAAAACTCCAAAAAGATATAAAAACAAAAGTACATAGCAAAATAGAAAAAGTAAATAGAGAATATTTTTTAAAAGAACAACTTAAGCAAATACAAAAAGAGTTAGGTGTTGATGCTCATCAAAATGAAGAGATAAAAGAGTATAAGAAAAAATTTGAACTTTTAAAACCTAATATGACCGAAGAATCAATAAAAGAGGTTGAAAAACAGATAAATAAACTCTCAAGAATGCACCCCGATAGTTCTGATGCAAATGTTTTACAAAATTATATAGAAGTCATATTAGAGATTCCTTATGGAAAGTTTTCTAAAAAAAGTGTAGATGTAAATGAAGTACAAACTCAATTGGATAAAGACCACTACTCACTTGAAAAACCAAAAGAAAGAATAGTTGAGTATTTTGCTGTCAAAGAGTTGTTAGCACTTAGAGGTAAAAAAAATAATGAAAAAGGTACTATTATCTGTTTTGCAGGACCTCCAGGAGTTGGTAAAACAAGTTTAGCAAACTCAATTGCCACAGCACTAAAGCGAAAATTAGTAAGAATTGCTTTAGGTGGACTTGAAGATGTAAATGAGCTAAGAGGTCATAGAAGAACTTATATAGGTGCAATGCCTGGAAGAGTAGTTCAGGGTTTAATTGAAGCAAAAGAGATGAATCCAGTTGTAGTTTTAGATGAAATTGATAAAGTTGGAAGAAGTTTTAGAGGCGATCCAACAGCTGTTTTATTAGAGATTTTAGACCCTGAACAAAATTCAAATTTTAGAGACCACTACTTAAATTTTCACTTAGATTTAAGTAAAGCAATTTTTATTGCAACTGCAAATGATGTGGGAAAAATTCCAGCACCACTTAGAGATAGAATGGAATTTATATTTGTAAGTAGTTATACTCCACAAGAAAAGTTTGAAATTGCAAAAAAATATCTATTTCCACAAGAGTTAAAAAGTCACGGCTTAAAGAGAACTGAAGTCTCTATTTTAAAAGCAACTATGCAAGAGATAATAGAAAAATATACAAGAGAAGCTGGAGTTAGAAATTTAAGAAGAAGATTTTCACAAATTATTAGAAAAGTGGTAAAACAATTACTTGAAAATCCTGAACTTAAAAAAGTATCAATTACAAATAAAAATTTAAAAGAGTTTTTAGATAAGACAGTATTTGAAATTGATCAAATTGATGGTAAAAATCAAATTGGAGTAGTTAATGGTTTAGCTTGGACAAGTGTTGGTGGAGATGTTTTAAAAGTTGAAGCTATTAAAATTAGAGGTAAAGGGACTATGCAAATCACTGGAAGTCTAGGTGATGTAATGAAAGAGTCAGCAAGAATAGCCCATAGTGTTGTAAAAGGTTTAATTGATAGAGAAGTTATTAAAATAGATACAAAAATTATTCCACTTACAGTAAAAGAGAAAGAGGATGAAATTACTCCAAAAGCTAGTGAAATTTATCATAGATTTGATTTACATCTACACGTTCCAGAGGGTGCAACTCCAAAAGATGGTCCTAGTGCTGGTATTACAATTTCAACTGCAATTGCTTCAATTTTATCAGGGCGTAAAATTAAAAACGATATAGCAATGACTGGTGAAGTTACACTTACAGGAAAAGTTTTACCAATAGGAGGATTAAAAGAGAAGTTAATCGCTGCGTACAAAGCAAAAATAAAAAAAGCCTTAGTTCCAAAGAAAAATTTTGAGCGAGATTTAGATGAGATTCCAGATGAAGTTAAAAAGAATCTTGAAATTATTCCAGTTGAAAGAATAGAAGATGTTTTAAAAGAGGCTTTAATTTAAGTCTCTTTTTGTCCTTTAAATAAAAAAAATCAATAGAGTTATAATTAAAATGGAAAATATTAAATTTTTAGATTTCTGTGCTGGAATTGGTGGTGGAAGAATTGGACTTGAAAACTTAGGTTTCTCTTGCGTAGGTTTTAGCGAAATAGATAAAAATACTGAAATAACATATAAAAAATTTTTTGCTGGAAATGAAAAAAATTTTGGCGATTTAATGAAAATTAATCCTAAAGAGTTACCAAATTTTGATATTATGATTAGTGGTTTTCCATGTCAAACATTTTCCATTATAGGTGATAGATGTGGTTTAAAAGATGAAGATAGAGGACAAGTTATTTATGGTTTGGTTAAAATATTACAATCTAAAAATATAAAATATTTTATATTAGAAAATGTGAAGGGTTTAGTAAATCACGATAAAGGTAATACTTTAAAAGTTATTTTAGATTTATTGGATAAAGTAGGTTATAAAGTTTATTATAAAGTTTTAAATAGTTTACATTTTGGTATTCCCCAAATGCGAGAGAGAATATATTTTGTTGGAGTTAAAAAAAAAATAATTAATAATAGATTTAAATTTGAATTTCCAAAAAAGTATAGTAATAATAGAAAATTAAAAGATTGTTTAATAGATGATGATGAAAAATTTATATTTAATGAAAAAACACCATCATATAAAACATTTTCAAAATATTTAAACAATAAATATAATAGTGGAAAATATAAAATTAACGAATTATTATCAAAAGAATATACAATAATAGATACAAGACAGTCTGATTTAAGAATATATTATGAAAAAACTCCTACACTAAGAACGGGAAGACATGGTATTTTATATGTTAAGAATGCTTCATTTAGAAAATTATCAGGCTATGAATCATTACTTTTACAAGGTTTTCCTAAAGAGTATGCAGATAAAGTAAAATCTAAAGTGTCAAATTTAAAACTTTTAGCACAATCAGGAAATGCTATGAGTATAACTGTAATTGAAGAAATTGGTAGAAATTTAATGAAAGCAATAGGAGTTCATATGACAAATAAAGAAGTTTTAATAAATAGAGGCTCAACCACTGCAAAAAATGGATTTAAAAATGAACTATTTGTTATAGAAGAGTTTAATAATTGGAAAAGTAGTGAAGTATCACAAATGTGGTTAAAAGCTATGATTTATAAAATTGAAGAGATAGAGAGCGTAAAAGCAACAAAAGTAAAAGGTTCATATAAAGCAGATGTACAAGTTGAAATTAAAATAGAGATAAAGCTAAAAAATCTTACCGATATTCAAAATTTACAAGTTAAATTAGTTTCAAATCCAAAAGGATTTAATCAAATTGATAAAAGATGGCTCAAAAAATATAATGAACTTTGGGATATTCCAAGTAATGTGTATGAATTATTACAATACTTTACAGGTGAAAAAAACCTAAAATTGATAATTCTAAAGATAAAAGGCGAATGTTTGCAAATGAATTTTCAGAAGATGAACAAAAATTATTATTAAATTTTTTTATAAAAAATCAAACTTTAATCGTAAATGATATTTTAAAAGGTAGAGGTAAATTATCGGCTGAATGGATGTTAGTAATTTTAAAGTTAAAAGATATAAATGAAATAAAATGGGCATTAGAGCCAATAAATAAAGTTTTAAATCATTTTGGAAATGGGGTAATATCTATTACACCAAGAGGAAGTTTCAAAATAGGGAATATTACTGTTCAAAGGAAAGGTGGAGATAACGGTAGAGATACTGCAAATATGTTGCAGTTTAAAATAAATCCAGCAGAGTTAATAAATTAAGAGAAAAATTTAAATTTTTCACCTATTTTTTTAGATATCCAAGCTTTACTAAAATTCCAATTACATCTTTAAATATAGGAACAGCTGTTTGAGATGCAAAATACTTATCTTTTGGCTCATACACAGTGACACCTATAGTATAAGTTTTATTTGAATCTGATGCAAAACCAAAGAATGAACTATTGTAAGCTTTTTCATATATTCCTTTTTTTGCAATATGAGCTGTTCCTGTTTTACCACCAACTATAATACCATCAACTTTAGTTTTTCTACCAGTACCTCTTTTTACATTTTCAATTAAAATCTGTTTCATAATATTTGCTGTATTTGGTGAAATTACGCTTTTAGGTTTATTGTGTTTGATAAAAAATCCTCTACTATCATTTAGAGTTATTGAACTTGCTAATTTTGGATTAATTATTTTTCCATTATTACTAAATATATTATAAGCTTGTAGTAGTTGTATAAAAGTTGTCTGTATTCCATAACCATAAGAGATTGTAGCTTTATAAATCTCTTTTTGCAATTGGCTTAGTTCGACTAATACTCCCTTATTTTCGTAAGGTAAATCTATTTCAGTTTTTTGATTAAATCCAAAATCCATTAAACTTTGGTAATATTCACCTGCATTTAATCTTTGAGCTATTTTTGACATCCCAATATTGCTTGAGTGGACTATTAAGTCAATCATATTCATCTCTTTAGCACGATGGTCATCTGTAATAATACGATTACCAATTTTAAAAGTACCATCCTCTGTATTTATAATTTCATCTAATTTAATTAACTCTTTATCTAAAAGGGTTGAAAATATAAAAGGCTTTAATACTGAACCAGCCTCAAAGCTATTTTCAACTGCATTTGCATTTAAACTAGGATAATCTTCAATTTTTATATGGTTTGGATTAAATCTATTTGAAGTGGCAAGAGTTAAAATTTTTCCACTATGAGGTTGCATAATTCCAATAATTATCTCTTTTGCATTTAATTCAATTTCTTTACTACTTAAATAATTTTCAATTCTCTTTTGAAGTTTTAGAGGAATATTTAAATTTATATTAAATCCATCAACTCTATTTTTATGAATATGTTCTCTATTTAAAATAATATTAGAGCCAACATCCCGAAAGCCTTTTAAATATTCATCTTGAATAGGTTTTAATTTATCATCATAAAATTTTTCAATTCCTTTTACACCTTCAATTTTTGTAATCCCTTTTCTATTTTCAAATTTTTTAATATATCCAACAAGTGGTGTTAAAGTATCATCATAAACATAATTTCTCTTCTCTCCACTTTCAATAATAGATAGACCATAATTTATAACTCTTCCACTAGAATCTTCAAACTCGCGAAATACTTTTCTAATATTTAATTTATAAGCGAGTTCTTTTAATCTTTTTGCCTCTTTTTCGCCAATATTATAAGATAAGACTACATATTTGTTATTATTTAATTTTTTTCTAATTTTATTTTCAGTAATACCACTATAAATAGAGAATAGTCTAATAAATAGGTCTTTTTTATCGGGGTCAATATTTTTTGGATGAATTGATGCTTTATAGAGTTTTTTACTAATTGAAATGTCAAAATTATCATAAGTTCTAATTTTACCTCTTGTTGCACTATCTTGTTTGATTATTTGAGTTGAGGGAATTTTTCTATCAGCTACTGAAATATATAGCATTCTGAGAGTGAAAATGAGAAAACCAAGCAGTAGAATAATGAAAAGGAGGGCTATCTTATAAGCGTTATAATTATTATAAGCTTCTCTATTTATCGTTTTTCCTTAAATTTTATATTTTATTTAGATTTACATTTGAGTTTTTAATATCTCTTTATATGCATTTACTGCTTTATTTCTAACTTCAAGCATAAATTTCATACTAGTAGCTGCTTTATTGATAGCAATCGCAGCTTGGTGTAAATCTTTTACTTGTCCTGTTGCAATATCAGATAGTGCTTTTTCTCCATCTTTTTGAATAGTATTTACTTCATCAATTGAATTTTTAACACTATTAAAAACACTATCAAAGTTTCCACTTTTCTCTTTATTATTATTCTCATTTAATTTTTGTTGTATATTTACTTGGTTTAATGTTCCTATTTTATTTACCACGATAGCCTCCTTTTTTAACTATTACTCAACATTGAAATCGCTTGGTTTGCCATATCTTTTGAGCTTTGAAATGCACTTACATTTGCTTGATATGCCCTTGTCGCTTCGATTAAATCCGCCATCTCAATAGCAGGATTGATATTTGGATATGCTACATATCCGTCAGCATTTGCATCTGGATGATTTGGCTCAAATTTCATCTTTGGCTTAGTATCATCTCTTACAACTTTATCTACAAGTACAGATGTAATTGCAGGTTTTGGTTTAGCATCTTTTAAAGTGCTTTTATACTCATCAAGTGGGTCTTCATATTTTAATAAATTATTTTCTTTTGATAATCTTTCATTTAATATTTTATTAAAATCAAATGCTTTAAATACAGCTGACTTTTTTCTATATGGCCCACCCTCATCGGTTCTAGTAGTATTTACATTAGCAATATTACTACTAACTAAATTTACTCTAAATCTTTGAGCTGATAATCCATATCCGCTTATATCAAAACTATTTAAAAAAGCCATCTCTTACCCTTTATTGCATTTTACCAGATGAATCTAAAACATTATGGAAAATAGAACCTGCTTTTCTAAGTCCAGAGACTAAAGCGTTAAACATTACAGAGTTTTTACTCATCTCTGTTGTTTCTACATCTAAATCTACACTATTTCCATCATTTCTTGCCATATGACCATCTCTAAAAAAGAGTGTTGATTTAAAATCGTCATTTCCAGACTTATTTAAATGCATTCCTGATGTTTTAGCTAAATTTAACTCTAATTTATTTCCACTGTTAAAAACTTCATCTGCCTTTTTTGCTAAAACTCCCTCAAAATCTATATCTTTTGGTCTATAAAAAGGAGTATCCACATTTGCAATATTACCTGAAATTAAATCTTGTCTTAAGGCTCTTGCATTTAAAGCCTCTTTTACTAATGGCATTGCCTGATTATAAACTATGTTCATTTTAAGCTCCTAGGGAATAACTAAGAACTTACAAGCAAAACTCATTCCAAAATAACTTTAAAGTAAGAATCTAACTTTTTAATTTGTAATTATTTATCATTTAGATAAAATACATACCTAATTATAACAAAAAAAATTAAAAGTTAGTTTTATGGTCGATAGAATTTTATTTATTTTCACATCTTTAGCAATAATAATAGGTATAGTTTTTTCATATTCATTATCTGGATATACAATATTATATTATGAATATAGTGAATTTCATTTCTTTATAAGACAATTAATAGTCGGAACTCTATCTATATTTCTAATGTGGTTTATTTCGCGATTTGATCCAAATTTTATAATCAAAAAAGTAGGTTTTGTTTTATTTTTTGGTTTTCTCTTTTTAATGCTTATAATGCCATTTTTACCAGAGAGTTTAGTTACAAGTGCAGGTGGTGCAAATAGATGGATTAGACTTCCTGGTTTTTCATTAGCACCAGTTGAATTTTTTAAAGTTGGTTTTGTTTTCTTTTTAGCTTGGAGTTTTTCAAGAAAATTTGCATATAGAAAAGAGAAATCATTAAAAGAAGAATTATTATTATTTTTACCTTATGCAGGAGTATTTTTAATAATAGTTGCACTAATTGCAATTATTCAAAATGATTTAGGGCAAGTTGTACTTTTAGGTTTAACTCTCTCTTTTATGGTTTTATTTGCAGGAAGTAGTTTTAGGCTATTTATGTCATTAATTGGCAGTGCATTTGTAGTAGCAATACTAGCTATTATTTTTAGTGAACATAGAATCTTTAGAATTAAACTTTGGTGGGCAACTATGCAAAATTTTGCATTATCAATTCTACCTGAGGGAATCGCTAATAAATTAAAAGTAGAAGATTTACCAGAGCCTTATCAAATTTACTATTCATTAAATGCTATAAAAAATGGTGGTTTTTTAGGTGAGGGAGTTGGAGAAGGCATCTTTAAACTTGGATTTTTAAGTGAAGTTCATACCGATTTTGTAATGGCAGGAATTGCAGAGGAGACAGGATTAATTGGAATTTTTATCTTAATTGCTGTTATGCTAACAATAATATATAGAATTTTTAAAATTGCAAATAGAAGTGAAGATAGAAACTTTTATCTATTCTCATTAGGAGTTGGACTTTTAATTGCATTTGCTTTTTTAATTAACGCTTTTGGAATTAGTGGACTTATACCAATTAAAGGAATAGCCGTTCCATTTGTCACTTATGGAGGTAGTAGTATGTTAGCTATCTCTATTGCGGTGGGAATGGTTCTTAGTATTAGTAAAAAAGCTAAATTATAAAGATAATGAGTAATACCTTCAATAAATAAAAATTTTATTTTTTTTACAAATCTTTTAAAAAAATATCACAAAAATATCATTTTTAATAAGTATAATATTTTGTATTTAAATTTATGGAGGAAAATGTTATGCAAAATATTGCTGATTTATCACAAATACTTAGAGAGGATGAAGCAAATCATCTTAAAGATTATGACACTCTAAACAATGTATTGATTTTTGACCAAGAGGGAGTATTTGATATTTGGAGATATGCATCTAGTAGTGTTAAAAAAATAGAGATTACAGAGTTAAAAAATATAGAACTATTTTTAGAAAAGAATAAAATGAGTGTAGGGGATATATGTAGTGTAGAAGAATATTACAAAATACAAAGTCTTGGAATTAAAGCTAATTCAATAAGTAAATCATTAAATGATAGTTATGTTAAAGCTAGGTTTATTAAAAATTCTGATGAATTTGAAGATAAAATTTTTGAGTTTACTGTCTATAAATTCTCTATAAAAGCTGATTATTTAAGAGATGGTGAATTCTCAGAATCAGAAAATGCTAACTCAAAATGGGGATATGGCAAAGATGGCAAAGGACCTATTTTATTAGTTGATTGTAAAAAAAGAGAAAATAAAGAGAATCGTAGTTGTTTTAAAGTAGTGCTAGATGGACCTAATGAGTTTCCTGATCGTATTACTCCCATTTTGCAATTATCTAACTCAATAGATATTGAAAGAGTTGAAATATATAATGATAAAGAGGTTTCTTTATCAGAAATTGTAGGAAAAACTCAAGCAGGGTGGATAGGAATGGAGTTTGATACTGATAATATATCAACTTTTTATGCTTATGCACTAAAATATCCTAATAGAGATTTTGATGGATTAATAACAATAGGTGTTAATTTTGCTGTTAAAGCAGAAGATGACTTTCTCATTCCAATTGACGGAGCATTTAGCACAAGTGTAGAGTTTAGAGTTTCACCTTGGATAATGACTCCAAACACACTATCTTCTCGTAAATTATATGTGGCACAAGCACCTTATGCTTACTTTACTAAGGATGGTTATAAGAGTAATGAAAACTTTATAAAACAGTTAAAAGAAGCAGTAGGAGAAGACAATGTAGAAGTTGCATCTAAAGAGTATACTAGAAATGATCCTTGGATGCAAGATGAGATAGAGTTTGGATATTCACAAAAAGATTCTAAACTCAAACCAATGGATGTTGTATTAAATTCACCTAGAAATAGAGGATTAAATACATTTCCTATATTGGATTTATATGATAAAAAAAATATGGGTTATATAACGCTAGGTGGTACTGGTCAAAAAAATTCACTAGATTCATTTGGAAACTTAGAAGTCACTCCACCAATAAAAGGTTATCCTCTTGGGCGTATATATCATGGAGGCTCTTTAGATGGTACAGGAAGAGAGATGATGTTAGCTGTAAGAGATTTTTTAAAAGCACAAAAAGTTCAAGAACCAATCAATTTATATAGTGATTGGTTAGTTGTAGGTCATGTTGATGAATTTATGAGTTTTGTTCCTTCACTAAAAGCAACTTGTTATAATAAATTTAAACTTCTATTAGCAAGTCCTACTAAATTTATGGATATTATGCAAAATCTAGCAGATGAGGGGTATTGTAAAAGTAAACTTTTTGAGGGAAAAAAGAGTGCTGATGGTAGTTCTTTTGAGACTAGTGTAGAGGATATATTAAATGACCAAGTTATGCAGATTACTAATTTAAAAACTCAAAAAAATATTGATTATAATAGAAAAATTTTAATAGAAGAGCTTAATTTAAGTGAAGATGATATTATCGACCTTCCTGCTTGTTTTTTCCCTGATGTTGATAGAGAAGGTGGTTACAAAGTCTCTGCATTAATGCCTGGATTAGTTAATTTAGTTGTTTATGGTAACAAACTTTTAATTGCAAAACCTTTTGGTCCTATCGTAGATGGAGAGTGCATAATAGAAAAATATGTCAGAGATCAGCTAGAGCCTTTAGGATTAGAGTGTTGCTTTATAAATGATTGGAATGCTTATCATGTTATGGATGGAGAAGTACATTGTGGAACTAATGTAATCCGTGAACCATTTAAATATAAGTGGTGGGAATTTAATATGTCTATTACACAAGAGTTTAAATAATTAGGAAAATAAAATGAAAAATGAAGCTAGAATAAAAAATGTTGCAGGTTGGCTACCATCAAATCCAGAGACTCTATTTTTATGGTTATCAGAACTTAAAAAAGAGATAGGGGTAGAGTTAAAATCAAATAAACTTAAGCCAGTAATGAGAGAGTTTGAAAAATTAATAGAAGATGATCCTATTATTAGAATGTATTTTACTCAAATGATTGATGAAGTACCGACATATTATAAAGAAAATCCAGGTGATTCTCACTATTTAAAAAGTATTAAAGAGATGATACATCTTATTAATAATGTTTTGGATAAAGCACCTAAATTTAGTGAGAATGACTTAGTTGGTTTTCCAATTAATGCTATACTCGATTGGACTATGGGAATGTCTGCTGGATTTGCTGTTTTTCGTGATGACAAATTAAATAAAATGTTTCAAAAAATTTTAAATGAATATGGTGCTTTTTTAAGTAGTAAAAAATCTTTGGAAGTATTAAATGATACTCCTACAGGGTGGATGAGTCAAAGTGCACAAGAGCAATTAAATATGCAAGATTATCAATATGATCCTAATGCTCCACATTGGGGCTTTAAATCTTTTAATGATTTTTTTACTAGAAAATTAAAAGATGGTGCAAGAGTGATTGATTCAGCAAAAAATGATAAAGTTATTGTAAGTGCTTGTGATTCACAAATTTATAATATTCAGAATAAAGTAAAAAAAGTGGATTGGTTTTGGGTAAAAGCTCAACCATACTCTCTAAATGATATGTTAGCAAAAGATGAATCTAAAATAGATTCTAAAAAATATAACGATAAGCACGAGAAAATGGTAGATAAATTTGTGGGAGGAGATGTATATCAAGCTTTTTTAAATGCTTTTAAATATCACCGTTGGCACGCACCTATCTCTGGAAAAATTAAAGAAGCATATATAAAGCAGGGAACTTACTACTCACAAGCAGAATCAGAAGGTTTAGACCCAGCAGGACCAAACGATTCTCAAGGTTATATCTCTCATGTAGCAACAAGAGGATTAATATTTATCGAAGCAGATAATTCTAAAATAGGATTAATGTGCATAATGTTTGTTGGTATGGCAGAAGTATCTTCTTGTAAAATAACTGTAAAAGTCGGGGAACATGTTAAAAAAGGTGATGATATAGGGTACTTTCAATATGGTGGTTCTAGTTATTGTATGATTTTTCAACCAAATACTATTAAAAAGTTTAAAGTTGGAAAAGGTGTTGAGACGCAAGTAGGTCAAAAAATAGCTATAACAAATTAATTACATAATTAAAGAGAGAGATTTGATATTAAATCTCTGTCTTTAAAATCGCTCCATTACTCGCATTACTTACAAGTAAGCTATATCTTTTTAACCATTTTGATTTAACTTCTTTTTTCTTAGGAGTAAAATGAGCTCGTCTGTGTTCAAGTTCTTCATAACTAACATTTACTTCAAGTAATCCCTCGTTTACATTAATTTTAATTTTATCTCCATCTTTAACTAATCCGATAACTCCACCTTCTGCCGCTTCTGGTGAAATATGTCCAATACAAGCACCTCTAGTTGCACCTGAAAATCTTCCATCAGTAATTAAAGCTACTTTATCGCCTAAATTCATTCCCATAATTAAGCTCGTTGGGCTTAACATTTCTTGCATTCCAGGCCCACCTTTTGGTCCTTCGTATCTAATTACAACAACATCTCCAGCTTTTACTTTACCGCCCATAATTCCAGCTATCGCTTCATCTTGAGAGTCAAAACAGACAGCAATTCCTATAAAATCTTTCATAACCTTGTCCATTGCACCAGTTTTTAAAACTGCTCCCTCTTCTGCAAGATTTCCAAATAAAATTTTAAGTCCACCAACTTTTGAGTATGGATTATCAAGAGTATGAATTATATTTGTATCTGTTATTTTTGAATCTTTAATTTTTTCTGCTAGAGTTTCACCCATAATACTTAAAGCGTCAGTTTTTAAAACTCCACCTCTCTTATTAATTTCACTCATAACTGCATTTACACCACCAGCACTGTTTATATCTTCCATATGAACTGTACTTATTGCAGGTGAAATTTTTGCAATATGGCTCACTTTTTTTGCAATTTCATTAATATTAGATAAATCAAAATCAACTTCTGCCTCTTTTGCAATTGCCATCATATGTAAAACTGTATTTGTACTTCCACCCATCGCCATATCAACTACAAAAGCGTTATTTATTGCTTTATCATTTAAAATATTTCTCATTTTATATTTCTCATCAAGTGCGATCTCTACAACTCTTCTAGCACTCGCTCGAACCATCTCTATTCTTTCTTCTGTCATAGCTAAAACTGTTCCATTTCCAGTTGGTGCAATTCCCATCGCTTCACATAGTGTGTTCATTGAATTTGCTGTAAACATTCCTGAACAGCTTCCACCACTTGGACAAGCTTGACACTCTATTTCATAAAGTTCATCATCACTCATTTGATTATTTGCTCTTTTTCCAACAGCTTCAAATGCAGTTGCTAAATCAACCGCCGTTCCATCTTTTAAATGCCCTGCTTTCATAGGTCCACCACTTATAAACACAGTTGGTACATTTACTCTTAAAGCTCCAATTATCATCCCAGGGACAATTTTATCACAGTTTGGAACACAAATCATCGCATCTAATTTATGAGCATTCATAACTGTTTCAATACTATCAGCAATCAATTCACGACTAGGAAGTGAGTATAACATTCCATCGTGTCCCATTGCGATTCCATCATCAACGCCTATTGTGTTAAACTCAAATGGCACTCCTCCAGCTTTAATAATCTCTTCTTTTATAATTTTTCCATACTCTTGCAAAAAGAAATGCCCTGGTATGATGTCTATATATGAGTTTGCAACTCCAATAAATGGTTTATCAAAATCTCCATCTTTTAATCCTGTTGCACGAAGTAAACTTCTATGAGGTGTTCTCTCAAAGCCTTTTTTGATTATATCACTACGCATTTTTATATCCTTTATTTAAATAATTATCTAAATAGATATTACTAACTTTTTAATTTTAAATTTATTAATTCTTACAAATAATTTAGTTAAGATTAATTACAAAAATTACAAAAATAAAAAAAAGGAATATTTTATGTTAAACAACTTGAAAGTTGGAACAAAAATTTCACTAGGTTACATTGTTATATTAGCATTAATGGTAACTATATCAGTTGTTGTTTATAGTAGTGTTCATTCATTGGTAACTTTATCTAAGTGGGTAAATCATACTTATGAAGTAATTAGAACTGCTGAATCTGTCGGTGCATCTATGGTAGATATGGAAACTGGAAAAAGAGGTTTTTTAGTTACTGGTAAAGAGGAGTATTTAGAACCATATTACGCTGGTAAAAAATCTTTTAATGAGCTTATAGTTCAAGGGAAAACATTAACAAGCGATAATCCAACTCAAGTAACTAGATGGCAAGAAGTTGCTAAAATGGAAGAGAGGTGGATTAATGAATCTGCTAAACCTGAAATTCAAGCACGAAAAGATGTAACTAAAAGTGGTAAAGGGTTAGAAAATATTGCTCAAATGATGGCAAATGGTAATGGTAAAAAATATATGGATGCTTTAAGAGCTAAATTAAAAGAAATTGTTGATGCTGAAGAAGCATTAATTAAAGTTAGACTTGATGGACAACAATCAACTTCTGATTTTACGATTTCGTTTACTGTAATAGCTACGATTATATCAATAATATTTGCTATATTTATTACTTTAATTATTATTAATAATATTTTAGGACCAATTAGAAGAACTGATGAGTTGTTAAATAATCTTATAAAAAGTCGTGAAGATTTAAATATTAATGACTTTACAAGTGA
Organism: Campylobacteraceae bacterium; assembly: GCA_016744535.1. Lineage (GTDB taxonomy): Bacteria > Campylobacterota > Campylobacteria > Campylobacterales > BB28 > BB28. The sequence goes on along the minus strand of JADGEE010000024.1, from coordinate 17,184 downwards.
TGAAGATGAAATTAACAAAGTTGTAACTAAATTAAGTAGATATTTAGATGCTATGGAAGATAGTTTTAAAGAAGACAATCTTTTAATAGCAGAAGCAGAGAGCGTAATGGGTAGAGTAGAGCGTGGTTACTATTCTCAATATATAGAAAAAAATGTACCTAATATATTTTTAAATAACTTCAAAGAAGTTGTAAACTCTTCTATTAAAGCTAATAAAGCTAATTTTGTATCTATGAACAATACATTAGACGAGTATGCTAATTACAACTATAAAAATGAGTTATCTATGCCAAATATTGAAAAAGATGGTGTATTTAATCTATCTCTTATTAATATAAATAAATTAAGAGAAGCTATTGTTGAAATGTTAAATAATTCAGCGAATAGTTCTAATGAACTTTTATCTAAAGCTGACTTTTTACAAACTCAAATGGAAAATTTAAATAATGCAACAATGCAACAAGCTGCTAGTATAGAAGAGACTGCTGCTACGATAGAGCAAATTACACAATCAATTGAAGAGACTTCTACTAAAGCAAAAGATGTTGTAAATCAATCAAGTGATATTAAATCAGTTGTAGGGATTATTAGTGACATTGCAGAACAGACAAATTTACTTGCATTAAATGCAGCAATTGAAGCTGCAAGAGCAGGTGAGCACGGTAGAGGATTTGCTGTTGTTGCTGATGAGGTACGACAACTTGCAGAAAGAACTCAAAAATCTCTATCTGAAATTAATGCAAATGTAAATGTTTTAACTCAATCAATTATGGAGATTGATTCAAGTATTGAAGAGCAAACTTCTAGTATATCACAAGTTAATTCTGCTGTTTCAGAGATTGATGAGACAACTCAAAATAATGCTAATACAGTTAATGAAGTTAGTCAAGTAGCAAATGAAGTTAAAAATATGGCTTCTAGTATTTTAGAAGATGTTAAGAAGAAAAGTTTCTAAATGAAAAAACTATTTTATATAAGTTCTATATCTTCAATGTTGCTTTTAAGTAATTTAAATGCTGGATTTTTTGATAGTTTGTTAGATGAGGGTTTAAATATTACTAAAAGTGTTATATCAAATACAGCTTTAAATACAAATTCAAAATTAGGTAGTGATGAAATTGCAATTGGTTTAAAAGATGCTTTAAACATTGGAATAAAAAGTGCAATTGATACATTAGGCAAAAAAGATGGTTTTTTAAAAAATTCTAATGTTTCAATTCCTTTGCCTGAAAATCTACTATTAATTAAAACTGGACTTCAAAAGATTGGAAAAGAGAAATATTTAGATGAGTTAATCATTGCAATGAATCGCTCTGCTGAAAAAGCAGTTCCAAAAACTGTTGAAATATTTTTAAATTCAATATCTAAAATGGAGTTTAAAGATGTGCAAAAAATTCTCTTTGGAGCTGATAACGAAGCTACTAATTACTTTAAAAAAAGCACTAAAAATGACTTAATTAAAACTTTAACACCAATTATAAAAGAGAGTATAGCAGAGACGGAAGTTGTAAATTATTATAATGGTGTAAAGACTATCTATGATTCATCTAAAGAATCTTTAGGTATTTCAAATATTACAAATGTAATAGGTGAGTTTTCATCATTTATTCCTAAATCTTTAAATTTTACTGATGTTGATATAGAAGAATTTGTAGTCTCTAAAACTATGGATGGAGTATTTTTTATGATTGAACAAAAAGAGAAAGAGTTAAGAGATAAACCCGCTATGAGAACTACAAAAACACTACAAAAAGTGTTTAGTGAGTTAGATTAAAGTTCTCTTTTTTCTATTTTAAAATTTATTATTTATATATAAGAGAGGGATTTATGAAAACAATACTTTTAGTAGATGATAGTTCATTGGTGATTAATATGCTAACAAAAGCTTTAAATGATAGCTTTAAAAATATTAAAATATTAACTGCAAAAAGTGTAAAAGAGGCAGCCAATTATATTTTAAATGAAGATATTACTATTCATATAGGAGTCATTGATTTAAATTTACCTGATGGATATGATGGTGAGGTTGTAGATTTAACTATAAATAAGGATATTCCCACAATAGTTTTAACTGGATTACTTAGTCAAAATATAAAAAATATTATTTTAGAAAAAAGAGTTATTGATTTTATACTAAAAGATTCTCCAAAAGTATTAAAACAGACATTAACTAGTATAGATAGAGTTTTAAAAAATTATGATACAAATATTTTAGTTGTTGATGATTCTTCAACGCAACTTATAATTGCTACTAAAATGTTAAATAAAATAAAATTAAATGTTACAACTGCAAAAAATGGTAAAGATGCTTATGATATTTTAGAGAGTAGCGATAAAAAATTCTCTCTAGTTTTGACAGATTATCATATGCCTGAAATGGACGGTATAGAATTAACTCTTAAAATTAGAGAAAAGTATGATAAAGACGAATTAGGAATAATAGTTTTAAGTGGGAATAAAGATATCGATGTTCATGCTCAATGTATAAAAATGGGTGCAAATGATTTTATAAATAAACCTTATTCTGAAATTGAAGTAAGCACTAGAGTAAACTCAAATCTTGAAATATTAGAACTGTTTCAAAAAACAAGAGATATGGCAAATAAAGATTTTTTAACAGGTGCATACAATAGAAGATATTTTTTTGAAACTGGTCAAGCGACATTTCGTAAAGCTAAAAGAGCAAAAAAAGATTTAGTAGTAGCAATGTTTGATATTGATAAATTTAAAAACATTAATGATACTTATGGACATAATATTGGAGATATAGCTATAAAAGAGATAGCTAAAATTTTAAATAAAAATTTAAGAGATTCAGATCTTATGGCTAGATTTGGTGGAGAAGAGTTTTGTGTATTACTTGAAAATATCTCTTTAGAAAATACAAAAATACTTTTTGAAAAAATACGGTTAGCTTTTGAAAATAATATTTTACACGCTTTAGCACATACAATAAAGTACACTGTATCTATTGGTGTCTGTTACGGTATAGAAGATAATTTAGAGATGATGATAAAAAAAGCTGATGAGGGGTTATATTATTGTAAAAATAATGGTAGAAATCAAGTGGCTATTAATAAATAAGAGTAAAAACAAAGCTTAAATATTTTCTAATTTCACTCTTTTTTTGTGTAATGTTTTTGCCATAACATCAACTATTATATTAAATTTATCTTCAGTTGATTTTTGAACTTTTACTATTTTTTCTCTTTTTATTTTCTCTTGATTTAAATTTCGTTTAGTCTCTTCTATTTTAGTTATTATATTTTTTTCTTTTAATCTATTAACTTCTTCTTCTAAATATTTAATATTTTTATCAACTTTTTTAATTTGAGTTAAAAATAGATTATATGAACTTGTGATAGTTATTACTCTTGAAGTATTTAACTTTTGATTTTTATTATCTGTAATTTCTGGTCTCTTATATTTCCCATTTTTATCAACTTCAATTTCACCATTATAATAATTTACAAACATCTCTGCATTCTCATCTCTATTCATAATAAGTTTTAAGAGATTATTTGACATAACTTTGAGTATTAAATTAAAACTTTCTCTTAATATATAATTTGCCATTCCCTCTATTAAGACTCTCTCTTCATCAATTTTTTTAGATAATAAGAGAACAATTCTTTTTTGAATTATTTTAAGATAGTTATTCATAAAATATATATTTGAAATTTTTTTAAAATTTAAATCTTCAGACATTAAATCTTCAACAACTTCCATTACAAGAATTTTTATCTCATATTCATTCTCAAAAATTCTACTCTTTAAATCTCTTAACTCATCTGCTGGAAGTCCTTTATATCTCTTTTCTGAATGTGGAGCAAAAGCTTTTATCACTATCTTATCATTTAAATATATTACAGCATCTCTCTCATTTAAATTTAAAGCTTTTTTTATTACAAGTTTTGAAATATCTCTATTTTTATCATTATCACCAATAAAATTAAATATTTTATCTTTTATCTCATCTTCTATTTTAATTACACCTTTTATATTTAAATTATCTAATAGAAGCTCTTTACACGAAATAATCTCTGAAACTAACTCATTGATAGAGTTTGAATCTATATTGTTATCTTTAGTCAAACTCATAGAAAAACCTCTTTAATAATTATTTATAAAATCAAGAATTAATTATTATAAGAAAATATTATTTTTACAAAGCTTAAAAGTAATAAAAATAGTGATATTTTAGTGAGTTTTTTTTCAATTTGTAACACTTATTTTAGTTTTTCAACTCTCAACTCATCTTTTAATATAAATTTATATAATTTTTTTGCAAAATTAGAGTAACAGATAAAATTATCTTCACCTATAATATCACTATGTCTATATTGAAGATGTAAATAGTCAAAATTTTTATGTTTAAAAAATATTATTCCACTATAAAAAAATTTTCCTCTATTTAAAATTTTAACTACTTCATCAATATTACTTATTTGCTCTAAATTTACATCTACATAAATCATATCACAATGTTTTGAGAGTAGATATGACATAATTTTTTTAAATTTTATAACAAAATTCTTTCCATATCTATCAATTATGATAGTACCAACATTGCAAAATGGGTCAAATTTATAACTTAAAATTGAGTATTTACTTACTTCAAAATTATTACTTAAAACTTGAATATTTAACTCTTTTGCACTATTATAAATACTCAAAATTTGTTCTTTATATACTTTAGGAAGATATAGTTTTTTTTCAGTATAAAATAGAATTTTATATCCAATCAAAACTGAACCTCTTTGATTATTTTGGCTCAATTTATTATTTTTAATCTCAATACCCTGTGGAATTTTTCCAATTTCAAGTGCAGATTCACAAAAATTATGACTTAAATTACTTTTTTGTGAAAATTCGTGATACATTAGGGCTTCACCATATATCGCGAAAAGTTTTAACTCTTTTGATTTTGCTAAAATCTTATCAAACATTTTGTTCATAATCCCTAGACCTTTATATATAGGATTTACAACAGCAATTCCAATTTCTGCTATATTTGAGTCTTCAACTCTAGCAAGTGCAAAGTGTCCTATAACTTTATTATTAATTTCAGCAACTACTGAGTAAATTTTTTTATTTTCACACTCTAATATTTTTTGAGGATAGTAAAAATACTCTTTATAGTAAGTATGTCCATAATTTAAATAAATAAGTTGTGAAACTGCCTCTTCATCTCCAATTTTAAAGTATCTAACTTTTAAATTATCTATATCTATATTTGAATCTATTTTAATTTCATCATCTACCTTTATGTCATCAAAATTTATAATTTTTGATAGGTATTTTATAATAGTAAATACTTTTCCATCTTTTCCTAAATTTATATAATCAAATTTATCAACTAATTTATGAATTTTATTAAATCCATTATCTTCATTTGAATCCACAATAGAACTTAAATGTTTTAATTTAGACATTGGAAAGCCAAAATCTTTTACATCAATTCTAATACCTTGGTTAAACATATGGATTTCAATCTCAATTAAGCCTTCAGTCTCTATATAAGCGTGTTTGATTACATTATTTATTAACTCTTTTAAGGCTAAATTTATATCTTTAATCTCTTTTTTACTGAAGAATTTTTTTACTAATTTTTTAATTGTAGATTTAACTAAAGTAAAATATCTCTTATCATTTGGTATTTTTAAAACTACACTATTTTTCATTTAAAAATTCCAATGCAGTAGATGAGAGTATTTTCATTCCAATTTTTAAGGCGTCGTCATCTACATCAAATTTAGGATTATGTTGTGGTTCACAAGTATATTTTTTTTCATTACAAGTCCCCAATCTAAAAAAAGTTCCTTGTACACTCTCAAGATATCTTGAAAAATCCTCTCCACCCATAACAGGGTCGAGTAAATCGATACAATTTTTTTCTCCTATTATCTCTTTAGCCTCTTTTACTAAAAGTGAAGTCATATTATTATCATTAATTAGTTCAGGCATAATAAACTTATAATCAAAATTATATTTTGCCCCCATTGATTTGCAAACCCCATCAATTGATTTTTTCATCATTTTAGGAATATTACTTCTAATATCGTGATTAACGGTTCTTACAGTTCCAGTTAAAACTACGTGATTACAGATTACATTTGGGGCAGTTCCACCCTCAATTGTTCCTAATGAAATAACAGCTGGATGAATAGGGTCAATTCTGCGTGAAACTATATGATTTAATGAATTTACTATCATTGAAGTGACTAAAATTGCATCAACTCCCTCGTGTGGTCTCGCGCCGTGTGCTGATTTTCCAAAAATTTCAATCGTAAAAACATCCGCTGATGCCATCATTACACCATATTTATATCCAATTTGTCCACTTTTTAAATAAGGATAAGCGTGAAGTCCAAAGATTGCATCAATACCTTTTAATGCACCATCTTTTATCATCTCGTCACTCCCACCAATTTCTGACTCTTCTGATGGTTGAAAGATAAATCTAATATTTCCTTTAAGTTTATCTCTATTAGTAGCTAAAGCGATAGCAGTTCCTAAAAGTACAGCAGTATGACTATCGTGACCACAAGCGTGCATTACCCCTTTTTCCATAGAAGTATATTTTTTACCAGTATTCTCTTTTATTGGCAATGCGTCCATATCACCTCTAAGTGCCACTCTTTTAGCTTTTTTATTAACATTTAATTCAGCAATTAAACCGTGATGAGTTTTAAACTCTTTTACATCAACTCCATAAGCCTCAAGAACACCCTTTACTAAATATTTAGTATGCTCCTCAGCACCTGATAGTTCAGGGTGTTGATGTAAATCTCTTCTTATTTTAATAACTTTATCATTAATCTCTTCAATTGTTTTAAACACTGCTTTTTTTAATGAATTCATAGTTATGCCTTTAATAGTATAATGAAAAATTATAGCATTTTTTAGAGGGGTTTTAATATCAATTAGAAAAATTAATTTTGATATAATACAAAAATGAAATAATTAAAATGAAAATAGTTCACTAGATAAACAGACTAATTTATTATCAAAAGTCTTACTATTAGGGGCATGTTCAATTAGTTATTTAATAGTCTATTTTTAGCTATATTAAAAATAGGAAGAATATTAAATGAGTATTGATTTATATGGTAATTGAGGAAGATGTACTTAATATTTTTAAAGTTGTTTATAGAAAAGCAGTGAAAAGTGATAAAATTAATCTTCTTGAAAAATGTCTATTTGAGTGTGAACAAAAAATAAAATTTGAAAATTTAAATGGTTAAATTAGGAGTGATTTTATAATGCGTGTCTATTTTGTATATTCTATATCTGAAATGGGAATTAAAATATTTGATTTTATAAAAGCAGAAGATATAACCAAAGTATTTGAAACTTTAGAAAAGAGTAACGAAATTGCTATTAAAGTTATTGAATTACCTGAAAAATTATCATTTTTAGCTTCTGCGTTTGAACCAACTCTAAAACAAGAAGAAGTTATAGAGATTTTAGATAATTTATCTATAGGATTAAAACACGGTGTTAGATTAAATGAAGCGATACAAGATGTAATTGAAGATACTACAAATCCAAATGTAAAAAAAATACTTCTTAAAATAGATACTCAAATAAATGCAGGAGAGACACTTTCAAGTGCTTTTACTGAGTATGAAAAATATTTTTCTCAAATAGTTATAAATCTTGTTAAAATTGGCGAAGAGACGGGAGGGTTAGATGAAGTATTAGAAAATAGTGCAAACTTTTTAAAAAAAATTGCACTACTAAAACAGAAAATAAAAAAATCTATGATATATCCTTCAGTTGCAGTTGGATTAATGCTCGTTGTAATTGCTGCTTGGATGTTGCTTGTTGTACCTCAACTTGTTGGATTTTTTAAAGATATGGATATGGAGTTACCTCCTTTAACTCAATTTTTGATAGTTTCAAGTGATTTTATAAATGAATATATACTTCATATAATAGGCGTGAGTATCTCTTTTATAATTTTAATAAGACTCTTATATACTCAAAGTAAATTATTTAAATTATTAATGAGCAAACTATTTTTAAGAGTTCCAGTTGCGTCAGTTATGATAAAGTCATTTAATATAGCTTTTATTAGTGAGTATTTAAAAGTTGGAATAAGTTCAGGATTAACTCTATATGAAGCACTTATGTTAGTAAATCAAAGTTTAAGTAATCCGATTTATAAATCAGAAATGATTAAAAGTGTTGATGGATTGAAATCAGGTTTAAGCTTTTCTGAAACTCTAAGAGATGCTCACTTATTTACTAAATTTACAGTTAGAATGGTTAAAATGGGTGAAACAAATGGCGTATTAGAGCGACAACTTACAATTTTATCAGATAGTTATTATAAACAAGTAGATGATTTATCAAATACTATTCCAAAAGTAATTCAACCTATGGTAACTTTAGTAGCCGGTGGATTAATGGCAGTTATTATGATAGGGCTTATGGGACCAATTTACGATTTAATATCAGAGATGTAAAAGGAGTATCTATGAATAGAAAAGCTTTTACACTAATAGAGATAGCAATAGTTTTAACTATTATTGGCATTGTGCTTGGTGCATTTATCCCTTTTGTTCGTTCAATCTATAAAATAAATAAGATAACAGCAACTAAAACAGATTTAAAAACAATTAAAAATAGTCTTATTGCTTATAGTGCTACAAGAGGTTATCTTCCAAAATCTGACACTAATTTAGATGGAGTAGCAGATAGTATCAATTCAGTAAATAAGCCATACTATTTACCCTATATTGATATAAATAGTAAAAAAAGTGATTCTTATTCTAAGTCTTTTAGATATGATGTTGTTGATTCTTTAACTACTTCAAGCAATGCTAATATTTGTTCAACCCTATATGATATAACTACAAATAATACAGAATTACCTTTTGTAATTGATGAAAACAATTTAAGTGGTTACTCTGTTGCTGCTGTTATTATTTCAACTGGAATTAATAAAGAATTAACAGGAAATAATGCTGTAAATGATAGAACTTATGAGATGAATATTAACAAATATAACTCAACTAGTAGAGATGATATTGTAGAAGAACTTACTGTATTTGAGCTTATAAGTGAAATTTGTGATATGACAAAGTCAGTTGAGGGATTGCGTGGAATTGAAGCAATTAAAGTTTATGGTGAAAGTGCTAATGATGGTTCTGCTAATATATCGTTTTATTATAAATCTTCAATTAAAAATGGTTGTGTTAGTTTAAGTGAAGATGATTTCACATTAATTAATCCAACTGATACAGTTTTATTCTATCCTGATAATGATGAAAATTGCTCAAATATAGATTATTTAGAATTAACTTATAATGAGTTAAGAGAAATTGATGAAGATAGTAATAATAGTCAAGTTATTGTAAATGGAAATTTAAATAATCAAATTCCAACAATAAATGATTATTAGATATAATAAAGTGATTAAAAAATATATTTAACTTGAAATTTAAATAGGTTATAAAGATTAAAACATTAAGCTATCAAAAAAAGTTGAAATAGGAGTTTGGAGATGAAAATAAAAAATAGAAGAGGTTTTACTTTAATAGAAATAGGTATAGTTTTAATGGTTATAGGTATTATTATAGCTGCTATTATGAAGGGTAAAGATATTATTAAATCTGCCCAATCAAAAGATTTTGCACAAACATTTGCAAATAAGTGGGTGATGATAGCAGATAGTTATTATGATAAGATAGGACAAGATTTAGCTGATGGCTCTAAAAATGGGGAGACGGCAGTTGATTTAGCTAAAACAGATACTAATTATGTTTATGCAGATGGTTATGTGGCTAATTTACCTCTATTTGATGATACTACAAATTCTACTAATCAAGTAAATATAGCAGATGCCTTCTCAAATGCTGGTATTAATGTAGCATCACTTATTAAATCAAATGTCTATACAGGTGCTGGAACTATATATGCAGATAATTATAATCCTTTTGAAATTTCAGTTGCAGGTGAATTTACAGATAAAATAAATGTAGGAGTTGCTCTAGCTAGTTTTTATATAGCTGCTGATACGACTGCTGGTAATTCAATGCTTAGGAACTTAATCTTATTTAGAAATGTCCCTGGGGATATGGCTCAAGCCTTTGATAAGCTAGTTGATGGAACAGCAGATGGACAGAGAGGAAAAGTCTTAGCATTTAATACAGAAACTGCTCCAACTGATACAAGTATTCCTACTAATGAAACACAAGATGACGGTATAACTGAACCAGTAGAAGGTGCTACCATAGCTTATACAGATATTGAGGGGGGAGCATTGTTTACAATAGGGGTTGTATTAGACCATTAATTAGCAACTCTTTTGCTGATTGAAAAAGAATGAAAAGATGAAAAAAGCATTTACTCTTATGGAACTATCTATCTCTTTACTTATCATTGGGATTATTATGGGTGCTGTTATGAGTACAAAAGACCTTATAAACTCGGCTCAAACAAAAGAATTTTATCAATCATTTGTAGGTAAATGGATAAGTGTTGTAAATACTTATTATGATAAGAGTGGTTCGAACTTAACCGATAGTATTAAAAATGGTGGAACTGAAAATACTTTAGATGGTTATTTCGATGGAATAGATAGTTTTGATTCTACAAAAGAGAGTGAATTAATAGAGATTTTAATGCAAAGTGGAATAAATTTATGTGAGAGTATAGATTCAAATATACACGATTTAAGTAATTCTTGTATTGAAAATGTAAATCCATTTAAACATAAGTTAGGTGGAGAGTTTAGTGATATAAAAGATGTAGTAGTAAGTTTTAGAAAGTATATTTTAAATCAAACACCAAAAAATTTTATTCTATTTATCAATATTGCAGGTGATGTTGCTTCAAATATAGATAGAATTATTGATGGTGAGAGTAATGGGAAAATTGGTAAATGTTTGGCAATAGCTAAAGATACAAATGAGTTTACAAATGATACGATTTTAGCAACTAATGAAGAAATAACACCCATAGATTATTTAGATATAGAAAATGGAAATCTATTTATTATTGCAATAAAAGTTGATTACTAAGGAAAAAGATGAAATTGAAAATTTTAAAAAAAAGAGCCTTTACACTAATTGAATTATCTATTGTACTTATAATAATAGGTATTATTTTAGCTTCAGTTATGAAAGGAAGAGATTTAATAGGAAGTGCTCAATCAAAAGAGGTAACACAGACATTTATTCAAAAATGGGCAACTATTGCAAATACATATTTTAGTAAAGTAAATCAAGTTATGGCTGATGGAGAGGAGAATGGTGGGACAACTGGAACTGAACCTAATGGATATTTTGATGATATAAGTTATGATTCTTCTGCTATAACTTCAGCTGAAAATTTAATATTAATGTTACAAAATGCAGGAATTGACCCTTGTGAACTTGTTAAAACTGATATTAAAGAGACCGACGCAGTTTCTATATGTCAATCAAATTATAATCCACTTAAAAGAAATTTTAAGGGTGAATTTGTAGGAAAAAAAACTTCAAATGTACATTTTTTTAATATGACTTTAGATTCTAAATCTCAAAATGTAATTTTATTTACAAATATATCAGGTGATTTAGCAAAAGCAATTGATACTATAATTGATGGTGTTCCTAATGGACAAAGTGGCTCAATTGTTGGAATTAGTGAAGTAGATTTTAGTTCAACTTTTGCAGGAACATATCCAGATGATTCAACTATAACAGCACCAACTACCACAGTTGATTGGAGAGCATTATCAATTGATGGAAGTGGAGTTAAGACATATTACTACTACACTTTAGCTTATATTATGGAAGATTGATTATGAAATATATAAATAAATTTTTACTACTTTTACTACTTTTTGTATATTTTGGATGTAGTGGGGGTGGCGGTGGAAGCGATATATCAATTACAAAAGATAACTATTCACTTAATTACTCAAATGATTTAAGAGAAATTAGTGGAAATATTGCAATTGATTTAAATTTTAAAGCAGATGATATAAAAACACAAGATGTATATATTAATAACTTCAGAGTGCAAGTACCTAAGTGTGAAATTTTATCTCAAGAGTTTTCTTTCAATAAATTATCACTAAATGGGGATAATAATGAGAGTGTAATTAATTTAAATATAAAGTTTGAAAAACCTTGTTTTAGTGAGGAGATTATTTTTATTGCAGATAAAACTTATACTTATATAGGAATAGATGGTGATATTATTAAAGAGAGTAAAAACAGTGAAGTTTATCAAAAATATGAGTTAAAGTCTGAAATTGAAGCTTTAAATAAATCTTCATTTGAATCTTTAGCATTAGTATATAAAGAGACTAAATATAAAGCTCCATTTTTTGTTAATAGTTATATTTTAACTATTTTCACAAATGAGAATACTCCATTAATTGGTGAAATTAAAGATATAGGAGTTATTACAGATGTAAAATTTATCTCTGATAATGCCTCTTTAAATCAAAATGAGTTTAAAGTAGATAATATTATGCAAAATATAAATAGAGGTGATAAAGTAGTTGTAATTCCAAATAGTATCAATAATGATTTTGAGTATTTAGGTAGCTATGAGATAGATTCAATTGGAGATAAAAATATTTCTGTAAAGAGAGTCTCTATAAAAGAGTATACAAATTTATCTCTTATTATAGGCGATGAGAGTAGAATTAATAGATGTAATGCTACTCCAAGCACAGCAAATTTTAAACCTAAAGATAGCGATTTTAATGTTCGCTCACAAATAGAGTTAGAGTTAATATATGAGCCTTATTTAGTAGGAAAAGATGTTGTTATGTATTTAAATTTAGAGATAAATGGAGAGATAAAAGGAATTTCACTAAAAGAAAATTTAAAAGGAATGGGTTTAGAATCAGTTAATTTTACTTGTGATAATAGTGAGGCTAACGAGGAAGACAATAAAACTGAACCTGAATTTTGTTATTTTAATGATAACTATGTCTATTTAAAAGAAGCCAATGTTTTAGCACAAGATATAAAAGCTAATGTTAGTTGTGTAAGAGAAGAGGGGTGTAGTTATGACTATATGGATATAAGTGATATTGGTTGTGACGGTTTAGTTAATATTAATATGAGGATAGGTGAAGGTGATAGTAGCATAGTCACTATGATAGAAGTTTTAGGTGAAAATAGTTTAATTAAAGAAAAAGAAGAGGAGGAGTAAAAATGAAAAGAGTTTTTATATTTTTGTTTTTAGCAATTAGTTTGCTTCAAGCAGATTTTAGTAGAGATGGTACAAATGAAGTTGTGACAGATTCTGCAACAGGCTTAATTTGGCAAGATGATGCTGGTGTAGCTGATAGTAAATATAGTTTTGATAATTCTAATGAATATTGTAGCAACTTAGAGTTAGCTGGATTTGATGATTGGAGAGTTCCTAGTGTAAGTGAACTTTTAACAATTGCAGATATGTCTAAATATAAACCAGCAATAGATAGTACATTTGAAAATGTAGGAGAGTGGGGATATTGGAGTTCTACCCTAGATATATCAAGTGGTTCTAAAGCTTGGCAAATATTTTTTAGTTTTGGAAAAGGGTATTTAAACTCAAAATCAACTGGTAATTATGTAAGATGTGTAAAGGGAGATAATCTTGATGATAAAAAGAGTTTTTCAAGAGATGACACATTAGAGGTTGTTGGAGATAGTTTTAATGCTTTAATGTGGCAAGATACTCAATTTAATGCAGAGACTAAACAAGATTGGCAAAGTGCAGTTGATTATTGTGATGATTTAGAATTTGCAGGATATAGTGATTGGAAATTACCTACAATTGAGCAGTTAAGAACAATTGTAGATTACAGTAGATTTGGAAGTGCAATAAGTAGTAAGTTTGAAAATGTAGGAGATGGTGATATTGAGTATTACTCATCTACAACTTATATTCCAAATGGCTCAAATGTTTGGGCTATGTTTTTTAATGAAGGAGTTGATAGTGGTTATGCAAGAACAAGTAGTTACTATACTAGATGTGTCCGTAAACACGGAGATGTTGCAACTCCAACAAGTGAGCCAACAGTTACAGCGACACCTGAGCCTACAAGTGATGCTACTACAGATTGTGAAATTTCTAAAAATTCACTAAAAATTGTAAATTCAGAAAAATGTGAACTTAAAGATAATTGGGAAATTGGAGAGAGTGTTAAATTTCAATTCTTTTATAAAAATAATTTAGGCAAAGAGTTTGAGGGAGATACTTTTGAGAAGTGTGCTATTAAAAATAGTGAAGTAGCACTATTTAATAATGTGACTTCTGAAGTAACATTTAGAGATGACGGTGTAGCTAGTCTAACTTGTGTCTATTATGATATGGTTGTAACTCATCAATTTTTCGTAGGGGATTATGAAAAATCTATAAATTCAGCTGTAATTGTTGTTGGAAAAGGGAGTGAAAGCGATAATTTAAAAGATGCTTTTGTATATCTTGGTAATGAAGTTTATAGATTTCTATCATCTCAAGGCTATTCACTTGAAGAGATTGCGTACTTTAACTCTTTTGGAGAGCAGAACTTAATAGATAGTGATTTAGATGGAAATAAAGATAATGTAGTAGATAGTGTAAATTACTCTTTTGAAGATGTAAAAAAGGCAATTTTAGCAATGCCAGTTTCTGATAATCCACTTCTTATATATTTAATTGACCACGGCTTAAAAGAGGGAGCATTCTTAATTGATTCAGAGGAAAAAATTACTACAAATGAACTTAATAATGTTATAGATGAGTTTCAAGAAGCTACAAAAAGAAAAGTAATAGTAGTTATAGATACTTGCTATTCTGGTGCATTTGTAGATGCTTTAAAGGGAGAGAATAGAGTTGTTATGAGTAGTGGCACAGCAGATCAAACAATTCCTATGAGCACAAGTGGAATCAGTTTTACAAATTATTTTATTAAAAATCTTCAAGATAAAAAAAGCATAAAAGATAGCTTTGATGGGGCATATAATAGTTATAGAAAAATTGCAAAAAATACTTATCCACAAGCTGATTTTACAGATGAAGAGACAGCAAATAAACCATTTGGTTATCTATTTAACGCAAGTGCTGATGTTATTAAAAGTTTTACTGGAAAAAGTGCTTTAAAGTTACCTCAATCAACTAGACAAACATTCTCACTTAAAGCTGATAATTTAATTGGTATTGAAAAATCACAAGCATATGTTACATTAACACCACCGCAAACAGTTGTTATTAGCCCAACTAGTCAAGATGTAATTGAGATTCAATCTGAAAAGATTCCTTTAACTTACAACTCTTCAACAGGTGAATTTACTGGCGAGTATGAGTTAAAAACAGAAGGTTATTACGAAACTGTTTATGAAGTTATAGATGAAGCTAAAGAGAAAGTAATAAGTGATAGTGTAACTATTCAAGTTGGAGATTCAACTAATGGAGTTGAAATTGTAGAGAGCAGTGACATTCCAGTAGCAAGTGAAGGTGTATCATTAGATTTAATAAGTGGCTGGAATCTAGTTTCACTTCCAACAAATGAAAATTTAGATAATCCAATAGATTTTTTTAGTGCTAAAATAGTATGGACTTTTGAAGATAATACTTGGAGTAAAAACTCTTCAACTATTAAAAACTCTCAAGGTTTTTGGATAAATTTAAATGAAGATATGAGTTATAATTTTTCAGGTGCAGAGTATAGCCCTAATTTAAGTGTGAGTGATAGTTGGAATTTGATTGGAACAGGAAAAGATTTAAGTATTAGTGAATTATCTAATTTTACTTATGTATGGATATTTAGAAATAATAGTTGGTTAAATAAAAATAATTTAACTACTATAAATAAAGGAGAAGGTTTTTGGGTTAAAAAATAACTTCTCCTTAAATGAACTCCCCATCTTTTATAAGTATGGGTAGTTCACAAAATAATTAGAAACTATAAGTTAAACTAAAAGTTACTGAATCTTGTTTATTACTAGCTTCAACAATTCCACCACCCATCATATCAGGAACTGTATATGTTACTGTCTTTTGTGGTGCATAAACATAAGCTAAATCTAAATCTACATTTTTACTTATCTCATATCCAATTCCAGCTGAATAGTGAGTTTCTGTAAGTGCTGGAAAGGCTACTAAATTAAAATAAGCAATTTGTGTAGCATTAAAAGGTACTCCACTAACACTAGCATCTTCAAAACTATTATCAATTGGACTTGAACCATAGTTAAATCCTGCTCTAAAAGTAGTTTTATCCATTTTATAAGAACCTCCTATTGCATATAGACTCTGGTCATCCCATCCAAATGTATTATAACCATCTACACTAGTCCATTCAACTTTTTTATAATCTATACCAAATTTTATATTATTTTTTTCATATCCTATACCAATCCCATACTCACCTGCTTGAGACAAAGATAAATTTTGATAAGCTCCATCCATATTAAAATCATATACATGTTCATAATTCATATCAACTTTTGATTGATAAAATGCTCCAATACTGAACTCTTTTGTAATTTGGTAACCAACACCTAATTGATAACCTAATCCAATATCATCAGAAACCCCTCCACCTCTCTGCTCTGGTGCAATATTTGCCGTTGGATTGCCCATAACAGAAGACATTCCCAAAGCTCCATAAGAGATACTAAGACCTGCACCTATAGACAAATTATCTATTTTGTAAGCAAAAGATGGAATTAACCTCATAAATTGAAAATTTGTACTCATCTCTCCTAAGCCTCTTTGCATTGGCTCATTTCTATAATCAACTCCCATTCCAGAAACCCCAAACATACCAAAACCATAGTGAAAACCAGCATCAGATTTACCAGTGATTGCAATTTCAGGAATAATATATGTGTCAGCTTTAGAAGTTACCTCTTCGCCATCTGCTCTCATTGCACTAGTTGGATCCATCATCATAGTTGATTTTGCCGTAACATCAGGCATAAATAGAGTTCCACCAAAACTTGATTTAAATTTTTCATTTTTTGTTAGCCAAGCTGGATTTTTAAAAACTATATCAACTCCAACGTCAGTTCCAATACCAATTCCACCCATAGCTCTTGCAACTGCTCCTAAGCCCATTAAGTTGTCACCGTGTGTTGCAAAAAGTGAAGTAGTAGCAACGATCTCACTACACGCCTATAAATTTTATTTATGTGAAAAATTGCTATAATTAACATATGAAAAATGTAATAACTTTAGAAAAAGAACTTAAAAATTATT
>JADGEE010000125.1 GCA_016744535.1 Campylobacteraceae bacterium | reverse complement strand
CCCTACGGGATTGGAAAGGTAGGTCGGTGCCAAGAGTTTTTATTTAACTTTATTTACTTATATCATTCTACTAATTAAACTAAATCTAAAATACATATTAATTTGATAATTTTAATAAAAAGAACAATAATGAAACACTATATATTAAAAGAAATAGTTGAAAATTTCAAAAACTTCAAAACTATAGGTTTTATATCAAGAGTTAATGATACTATTATAAAGCTTGAATTTAATAGAGATAACATATACTATATAGATTTAACTAAAGGTAAAAGTTTAATTTATAGACGAGATAAGTATTTAAGTACAAAGATATATAATGCTCCGTTTGATATAGTTTTAAAAAAATATTTTATAAAAAGTACTATAGAAGATATATATCTATTAAATAATGATAAAATAATTAGAATAGATATTATTAACAAATCGTCTTATAAATTTATTAAAATCTCTTTACAACTTGAATTTACTGGTAGAAATACAAATGCAATTATTTTAGATAAAGATAATATTATTCTTGAAGCTTTAAGACATATAGATATTGATACATCATTTAGAGAAATTAAACCAAATAAAAAATTACTTGATATTCCAAAGAGGAATTTTAAATTTGAAGAAAAAGAGATAAAAAATATTGATAAGTTTTTATATGAAGTTTATCAAAAAGAGTTAAATAATAGGTTAAATGGAATTAAGTCTCAAAAATTGATTACTATTAATAAAAAATTTCAAAAGCTTGAAAAAATATTTAATTCTCTTGAAAATGAAGATGAGTTAATCCAAAAATCTGAATATATAACTCTAAAAGCAAATATCATATTAGCAAATTTACATTTGATAAAAAATTATCAAAAAGAGATTATTTTAAAAGATTTTGAAGGAAATGATATAAAAATTATATTTCCAAAAAATGCAAAGAGTGTAACTAATAGTGTAAATATATTTTTTGATAATGCAAAAAAATTTAAGCAAAAATCTAAAAATATTCATATAGAACGAGAAAATTTAAGTGCAAAGATAAATTTTTTTAAAAGGTTATCTGATTTAATTAAAACTTCAAAAAGTATTGATGAAATTAATTTTTACTATCCTAAGCAAAAAAGAGTAAAAAAAGAGAAAAAGTTTGCTGATTTTGAAATATTTTTTGTAGATGAGTATAAAATTTTAATTGGTAGAAATCAGAAAGAGAATATAAAAATTTTAAAGTTAGCAAAAGCCAATGATATTTGGATGCACTTAAAAGATAGACCATCAAGTCATATCATAATTCAAACAAATAAAAAAAATTTACCTAAAAGAGTTTTAGAAATAGGTGCTAAGTTATGTGTTGATTTTAGTGTTGAGTATAGTGGAAATTATTTAGTTGATTATACTACAAGAAAAGATGTAAAAATTCAAAATGGAGCAAATGTATTATATTATAATTACAAAACTATCGGAGTTTTTAAAGATTAAAATTAACTAAAAAATTTAAAAGTAGATAGAAAGGAAAATTTCTAAGAAGAGACTTCTTAGAAACTATATCTTCCCCAAAATCTTACTGTATTTAAATCATCACCAGCATTTGAATAAGCACCAGTTGTTTCATCAGTATACATATACCCACCAAAAATTGTTAAATTTTCAAAACCTTTATATTTTGCAACTAATTCAACAGCCATAGAATCATCACTTGTATCTACAGGAGTAGCACTTGAATCTTCACCGTGGTCATAAAATCCCCAACTTAAAGTAGTTGAAAGGTCTTTTGCAATATCCATTCCAGCAGATAATTTATAACCTATAGTGTCAGTTGCAGCAGAGATATCACCATCAGCTGTGATTGTTTTTGTAAAAATTGGAGTTTTAGTCATACCATCACCAGTATTTGCAACTCTTAATGTGCCATCATCTACCATAGATACAGCTCCACATAGTTTAACTCCAGAAACTTTAGTAGAAACTTTTAAACCAAATGCATTAGTATCATCTGCAGCATCAGCATCAGGCATCATTAACATATATTGACCAGCGATAGTAATATCACCAACTTTAGTAGAAATATCACTATATACAGCTTGTGCAACATCTACTACATCATAAGCAAAAACTTTAATTGGAGTATCTTTGATACCACTATAAATTGCGGCTACCATCCATGCACCATCGTCACTCCAAAAATCTTCAAAAGTATCTATATTTCTAGTTCTCTCTTTATTAACAAATGCACCAATTAAAGTTGTATTTGGTAAATCAGAGTTGATAACTACAACTGCCTCAAAGTTATTTGGATGAACAGCCCAACCATCAGAGTTTGCAAATGGAGTTGCTAAGTTTTGTCTACCCACTTTAACTAAAGTGTTATCTATTTTATAAGTAAAATACGCTTCACCTAACCAAGAACTAGTTTCATTTACACCTAGTGCTTTATGTGGAGTACCACTTACTACATCATAATGTAAGTTTAATGAATCTAATGCATAACCAGTTACACCAAATCCTAAACCATTATAATCGCCAGTAACATAACCTAATTGAAGACCGGCATCTCCAATTGAACTTGCTTGGTCAAATAAATCAACTGAATCTTTTGTTTGATACCAGATAGTGGCCTTACCTGATACTTTACCACTTGAAAGTGCATCGGCAAGTGTTCCTGCACTAAGTGCACTTACAGCACCTAGACCTAAAATTGTTGCTAAACTAAGCTTTACTAACTTCATTAACTCTCCTTATAAAATTTACAACGCCATTATAGCATAATTGTAATTAAAATGTAACTTACTAAAACAGTTGAAATGTTTAATTTATTACAACTATAGATATAAGTCTTTCTAATTTATAATTAAAACTTAATAAAAAATATAAAATTTATAAGTTTTAATATTATTTAATAAAGATTTTATACTACTTGACGATTTGTCAATATAAAACCACACTTTAGGCTCAAATTAATGTTAAGCAAAAAATATACCGTCATTTTAAAAAATAGTAATAATTTATTGGCATTTTCTTCAGGTGTTGATTCAACGGCTCTATTTTTTATATTACTAAAAAACAGAATTGATTTTGATATAGCAATTGTAAATTATAATTTACGAAAAGAATCTAACAGTGAACTAAATTATGCAAAAGAGTTAGCTAAAAAATTTAATAAAAAAATCTTTATTAAAGATGTTAAGGTTGATTTTAATAACTTTGAAGCTAATGCTAGAGAGATAAGATATAAGTTTTTTAAAGAGATAATTAAAGAAAATAGTTATAAAAATTTGATTACGGCTCATCAATTAAATGATAAATTAGAGTGGTTTTTAATGCAATTAACTAAAGGTGCAGGGTTAGTTGAATTGTTTGGATTAAAAGATATTATAAAAAAAGAAAACTATATTATTATAAGACCACTTCTTAAATACTCTAAATATGAGTTAAAAAAGTTTTTAGATGAGAGAGACATTAAATATTTTATTGATAACTCAAATTTTAATTATAAATATAAGAGAAATTATTTTAGGGGTGAATTTGCAAATAGATTAATAGATGAATTTAAAAGTGGAATAAAAAATAGTTTTGATTATCTTGAAGTGGATGTAAAATCTTTAGAAGAAGAGAGTGTTGTTTTTCAAAAATATAATTTTTTTATTTTAAAAAATTTAACTAATGAAGTTAAAAATATTAGAGCAATTGATAAAATTTTAAAGCAACTTGGAGTTTTAATATCAAAGTCTCAAAGAGATGAAATCTTAAAGACAAAAGATTGTGTAATTTCAGGTATTATTGCTATTTCATATTTTAATGATAAAATTTATATTGCACCTTATTTAAAGATAAAACTTGATAAAAAATTTAAAGAGTGGTGTAGAGTAAAGAGAATTCCTCCAAAAGTTAGAGGGTATTTAAAAAGTATTAGTTTTAATCTTCTTTAAATAGAGATATTAAATCAGATAAATCAGATTTTTTACTCTCTTTATTTTCTTCTTTTGTTGCAATTTCATCTAATTCATTTAACTCTATTTGATAACCTGTAAGCATTGATGCTAATCTAATATTTACGCCACTCTTGCCAATTGCTTTTGATTTTTGGTCTTTTGGAATAGATACAATTGCTTTTTCACCACTAATTTTTACACTTGAAATAATTGCAGGAGACAATGCTCTTAATACAAAAATTTCAGGAGTTTTAGAGTATTCAATACAATCTATATTTTCACCATTTAAAACTCTGCTAACAGAATTGATTCTAATTCCTTTTACTCCAACAGTTGAGCCAACCGCATCAATTTTTGGGTTATCAGAACTTAGCCCTACTTTCGCTCTAACTCCTGGAATTCTAGCTGATTTTTCAATTCTAACATTATCTTCGTTAATCTCAGGAACTTCAAGTCTTAAAAGCTCTTCAAGTAGTTTTGGAGTTGTACGAGATAATTCAATTTCCATTCCATCTCTATCAATTTTTACATTTTTAAGTATAGATTTTACAACATCTCCGACTTTAAAAGATTCGCCTTTAATTCTATTTTTTCTTGATAAAATTGCTCTTACTTCATCAATTTCAACATAAGTATTTTCATGACTGTCGATTCTAGCAACAGTTCCAT
Organism: Campylobacteraceae bacterium; assembly: GCA_016744535.1. Taxonomy (GTDB): domain Bacteria; phylum Campylobacterota; class Campylobacteria; order Campylobacterales; family BB28; genus BB28. The sequence continues at coordinate 2,137 of JADGEE010000125.1, read as the reverse complement.
TTACAATTTTTCCAACTTTAGCTTTATATTTATCATATAATTTTTGTCCAATTAATCCTTGAATTTTATACTCTAATTCACGGTAGAGTAAATTTATGGCATTTCTACCTAAATTTTCAAAAGTTAATTCGTGTGCAACTTCATCACCAATTTCAATATCTTCATCAATATCTTTTGCTTTATCTATGGTTATATAATTTTTTGTGTCTTTTGCTTTTTCACTATCGTTACTTACAACTAAAATATTTTGAAAAATTTTTAAACTTTTATTTTTTTTATCAATGTCTACCGAAAAACCAAACTCTTCACCAATGGTTTTTTTAGCAGTGTTTACAATAGCTTCACTTAAAACTTTTTTTACATCATCTGCACTTAAATCTTTCTCATAGGCTATTGAATCGATAATATCTACAACTTTATCCAAAATAGTTCCTTTTGATATTTGTTCATTATAACTCAAAATACTAGCTTAAAGTCGCTTGAAAGTACTTTAACTTCTTATCTTTCAAAATCTCTTTTTTAATTTTTTTAAATTTTAAATTCTCTTTTTCAAGCATTTTTATATGCTCTAATATTTCACCTTTATTAATATAAGGAAGCAATAATTTTATTATCTCTTTTTTATTTTTACTCTCTTTTATCTCATCATAAAGAGTTATCTTTTTTGTTTTAAATTTTGGTAGTTTTATGCGAGAAAATTTTCCAATCAAAAATCCAAATATAAAAATAGCGATATATGGAAAGTATTTGATAATTTTATTTTCATAATATTTTATATCTTTTTTAGGTTCTATTTTATCTAATAAGCTTTTATAAATTTTATTATTTTTATAAACTGTAATATTAAACTCATCAGTTTTAGTTATTTCGACTTTTTTAGTCTTAGGATTAAAATATTTAATACTTAAAGATGGAATTGTGAAATTAGAATCACTTATAAAAGCTATTTTTTTTGTTAATTTCTCTAATTTATTAGAAATTTTTGTAATTTTTAAGTCGCCTTTATAAATAGAAGTATTTTTAATACTATTATAAGTTAAATTTATATTTTTTAAAGTAATATTTTTTATAAAATTAAAATTTAAATGTACAGGTTCATTCGCGAGTACCACAGGTTTATCAATAGATGTAGTTAAATTAAATTCACCAACTAAATTAATTCCTCTTTTAACTTGAATTATTTCTAATTGAATTGGTTTTAATTTTATAATTTTTTTATTTTTTAACAGACCAATCCCACCATTATTTTTATCTATTGTGAGAACTGGTTTTAATCGTATTTTAAACCACCCTTTACTTTTAGCAAAAACTAAATATTTAAATTTTTCTATCTCATAACCATCTTTATATTCTACTCTTCTATCAACTTTTTTAAAGTTAAATCTTTTATCTTTTGGAGTAAAATCAAGATTTATATTATTTAAATTTTCTTTTTTATGAAAATCAATTTCAAGTAAAATTGCCTCTCTTTGATAAGCTTTTTTTTTATCTACTTTAACTTTAAAAAAATAATCTTCTGCAATTAAAAAAGATTTAAATATAACTATTAAAATTAAATATCTAATAAGGTTTCTTTTCACTTTTACTTCCTCTATTTATTGCATCGTATTGCTTAAAGCTTAATGGTCTTTTAGTATTTTGAAGTTTATTCATAATACTCTCTTCTAATTTGCTTATCTCTTTAGTACTTAAAATTTTAAATTCTTTATCTAAGTTTTTATTCTCTTTAATGTTCTCTTTTAATTTTTGCTTTTTTATCTCTTTTATTTTAGATTCTTGTGCAAACTTTTTAATAAATTCTCTATTAAAATCTGTATCTTTATTATATTTTAATAGGAGTGATTTCAGATAAAACTTATCAGCTTTTTTAAACTTTTTTAATTGAGCGTAACTATTTGCTAAATTATAAAAATTTTTTGATTTAAACTCTATATTCCTACTTTTAATTTTAAAAAAATATTTAATAGCTTTTTTATAACTTTTTTCTCTATATAAGAGAACACCTAAATTAAAATAGGCTTCATTTGATTCGATTTTTTTTAAATACTTTTTTGCTAAATATAAATTATTTTTAGTAATAGCTTTTTTGTATTCTTTAGCATAATAAAAATCTAAGATACCAGCTTCTATTTTATAA
>JADGEE010000124.1 GCA_016744535.1 Campylobacteraceae bacterium | reverse complement strand
ATATATAATTATAAAAATTATATATATCTTTTTTAATCTCATCAGATATTATATGAAGAGAAAATCCATTAAAAAGTGCTAAAAACATCTGTTGTACGGAAGCATCAAATGAAAAATAAGAATTTAGTGCAATATTTATATGTTCGTAATTAATGTATTTATTAAATGAATCTATTAAATTAACAATTGATTTATCTTCAATCATCACACCTTTTGGTTTGCCCGTAGTTCCTGATGTATAAATCATATAAGCTAGTGAATTTGAAGTTGAAAGATTAATAGGATTAATAGGATTAATAGGATTAATATTATTATCTAATAGCGATAAAAGTTTCTCTTTAGTTAAAATAACTTTAGGTTTTGAATCTTCTAAAATGAAGTCAATTCTCTCTTTGGGATAATTTATATCAATTGGTATATAAGCACAATTAGCTTTTAAAATTGCTAAAATAGCTATTACACTAAGTTCAGACTTTTCAATAACAAGTGCAATAAAATCATCAGAGTAGAGAGAATACTCATCTTTTAAAGAGTTTGCAATACTATTTGCTTTCTGATTTAATTCACCATAAGTTAATTGCGTATTTTTATAAATTAAAGCTATATTATCTGGAGTTTTTTTCACCTGCTCTTCAAATATATCTATTATAGTTTTATTAATAATTTGAGATTGAGTATTATTAAATGAGTTTAGTAACTCTCTCTCACTTTGAGGAATAATATCAATTTCACTTATTTTTTGATTCGGATTTGATATAACCTCATTTATTAATTTTTCTAAATGACTAACTAATCTATCTATTTTATCTCTACTAAAAAGTTCAGTATTATAATTTAAAATTAATTCTAAATTCTCTTTATGCTCAAAAAAATTAAATGTCAAATCAAATTTTGCAATGCTATCATTTATCTCTTTTTCTCTTAACTTTGAGTTGTAAAGTGAAAATTCAATAGCTTGATTTAAAATAATCATTATATCAAACATAGGTGAACGATTTTGTTCCCAATTAATATTTAACTCTTCTAAAAGTCTGTCAAATGGATAAGATTGATGTGAAAATGATTCGATAGTGTTTAATTTAACTAATTCTAAATTCTCTAAAAAACTACTATTTGGATTCAACTCATCTCTTAATGCTATTGTATTTACAAAAAATCCAATTTGATTCTCTAAATCTATATGTTCTCTATTTGCTACAACACTTCCTAAGATAATATCTTTTTGATTTGTATATTTATAAATTAGCGTTTTAATAATCGTATTTAAAAATATAAATAGAGTTATATTTTTATCTTTTAAAATATTATCTATTTTATTTTTATTAATTTTAAACTTAATATTATCACCATTAAAGCTTTGCTCTTTGCCTCTTGGAAACTCTGTTATATTAACTCTTGGAATTTCACCTAAAAATTTATTTAACCAAAATTTATTATCTATTGTTAAACTATTTTGCCAAACTGAATAGTCTCTATATTGAATCCTTAAAGAATCTATTCTAGGAAAACTATTATTTAAAAATGCCTCGTAATATATATTTAACTCTTTTATTATAATTGAGAAAGATGAACCATCACTTATAATATGGTGCATATTTATAATTAATAGATAATTTTCTTTTAATTTTAAAAGTTTTATAACAATCAATGGAGCAATAGAAAAATTAAATACTCTTGAAATTTCATTATCTATTAGCTCTTTTTCACTAATATTTTCTAAAACCTCTATATTAAAATCAATTTTGTTTATTTTCTGCTTAACTTTGCCATCAATCTCTATAAAATTAGTTCTAAGAATTTCGTGTCGATTAACTAAAGCTTTAAATGCTTGATTTAATGCCTCTATATTTACATCAAAATTTAATTCAAATGCTCCTAAAATATTATAAACATTAAAACCACCTTGAATCTCATCAATTATCCAGAGTCGTTTCTGTCCATACGATACCTCATAATACTCACTCTCTTCTATTTTTGGTATCTCTGTAAATTTTATCTTATTTTTAGATTCTATTAAATTAGAAAGCTCTTCAATATTTGGATATTTAAATATATCTTGTATTGTTACTTTTATATTTAACTCTTTTGAAATATTAATAAGTAGTGACATAATTTTCAGACTATTTCCACCTATATCAAAAAAATTATCATTTAAGCTAACTCTATCTCTATTTAAAACTTTACTCCAAATTAAAGCTAAATTTTTTTCTAGTTTAGTTTTTGGTTCAATAAAATTTTCTAAATTAAATTTATATATATTTGGGAGTGCTTTATCATCTACTTTTCCATTTGCGTTTAACGGAATTAAATTAATTTTAATAAAATAATTTGGAATCATATAAATTGGTAATTTTTTATTTAAAAACTCTTTTAAATAATTAATACTTAATTCACTATCTGAAATATAATAAGCTATCAAATCTCCATTAAGTTCTCTTAATACACAATTTTCAATATCTTTATACTCTCTTAAATTTGCTTCAATTTCAGCTAATTCAACCCTATTTCCTCTAATTTTTACTTGAAAATCTTTTCGACCTAAATATTCGATATTTCCATCATTTAAATATTTAGCTAAATCTCCACTCTTGTAAATTCTACCAAATTTTGGATGATGTATAAATCTCTCTTTTGTTAATTCTTCTCGATTTAAGTAACCTCTAGCAACTCCAACTCCACTAATATACATTTGAGAAAAAATTCCAATAGGTACAAGTTTTAAATTATCATCTAATATTAAAACTTTTGTATTTGGAAGAGGTTTACCAATTAAGCTTCTATTAACATCTAAATTATATCTTTTTATTTGGTGGAAAGTTGTATGAATAGTTGTCTCTGTAATTCCATACATATTGATAAGTTTTATCTTATCTAATGGATACTTATTTACCCAAGGTTTTAAGTAGTGCATATCTAACTTTTCGCCACCAAAAATAATATATCTTAAATGTTTAGATAAATCACTATTTTCACTATTTTTATCAACATCTATTAATTGATAAAAATAAGATGGTGTCTGATTTAAAACTGTCACTCTATGTGATTTTATTAAATTTAGAAATCTTTCAATATTTTTTACTTCATCAAAGTCTGCAATTACTAATTTAGACCCGTAAAACAATGCACCATACATCTCCCATACAAAAAAATCAAAACTACTTGAATGTATACTTATCCAAACATCTTTTTCATTAAAGTCAAATTTTAAATTATCATTTTTAACTCTCTCAACAACATTTTTATGCTCAATCATCACACCTTTTGGTTTACCAGTAGTACCTGAAGTATAAATTATATAAGCTAAACTATCTCTACTAATATCAATATTTAAACTATTTATATTTGAGTATTTTATCTCTTTTATACTATTATCTAATATAACTTTAGGTTTTGAATCTTCTAAAATAAAATCTATTCTCTCTTTTGGATAAGCTGGGTCTATTGATAAATATGCCCCACCTGCTTTTAAAATTGCTAAAATTGAAATTACTAAATATTCACTTCTATCAACTATTAAAGCTATTAAATCATCGCCTTTAATATCAAAATTATCTCTTAAGTAATTTGCAATACTATTTGCTTTCTGATTTAATTCACTATAAGTTAATTGCGTATTTTTATAAATTAAAGCTATATTATCTGGAGTTTTTTTCACCTGCTCTTCAAATATATCTATTATAGTTTTATTAATAATTTGAGATTGAGTATTATTAAATGAGTTTAGTAACTCTCTCTCACTTTGAGGAATAATATCAATTTCACTTATTTTTTGATTCGGATTTGATATAACCTCATTTATTAATTTTTCTAAATGACTAACTAATCTATCTATTTTATCTCTACTAAAAAGTTCAGTATTATAATTTAAAATTAATTCTAAATTCTCTTTATGCTCAAAAAAATTAAATGTCAAATCAAATTTTGCAATGCTATCATTTATCTCTTTTTCTCTTAACTTTGAGTTGTAAAGTGAAAATTCAATAGCTTGATTTAAAATAATCATTATATCAAACATAGGTGAACGATTTTGTTCCCAATTAATATTTAACTCTTCTAAAAGTCTGTCAAATGGATAAGATTGATGTGAAAATGATTCGATAGTGTTTAATTTAACTAATTCTAAATTCTCTAAAAAACTACTATTTGGATTCAACTCATCTCTTAATGCTATTGTATTTACAAAAAATCCAATTTGATTCTCTAAATCTATATGTTCTCTATTTGCTACAACACTTCCTAAGATAATATCTTTTTGATTTGTATATTTATAAATTAGCGTTTTAATAATCGTATTTAAAAATATAAATAGAGTTATATTTTTATCTTTTAAAATATTATCTATTTTATTTTTATTAATTTTAAACTTAATATTATCACCATTAAAGCTTTGCTCTTTGCCTCTTGGAAACTCTGTTATATTAACTCTTGGAATTTCACCTAAAAATTTATTTAACCAAAATTTATTATCTATTGTTAAACTATTTTGCCAAACTGAATAGTCTCTATATTGAATCCTTAAAGAATCTATTCTAGGAAAACTATTATTTAAAAATGCCTCGTAATATATATTTAACTCTTTTATTATAATTGAGAAAGATGAACCATCACTTATAATATGGTGCATATTTATAATTAATAGATAATTTTCTTTTAATTTTAAAAGTTTTATAACAATCAATGGAGCAATAGAAAAATTAAATACTCTTGAAATTTCATTATCTATTAGCTCTTTTTCACTAATATTTTCTAAAACCTCTATATTAAAATCAATTTTGTTTATTTTCTGCTTAACTTTGCCATCAATCTCTATAAAATTAGTTCTAAGAATTTCGTGTCGATTAACTAAAGCTTTAAATGCTTGATTTAATGCCTCTATATTTACATCAAAATTTAATTCAAATGCTCCTAAAATATTATAAACATTAAAACCACCTTGAATCTCATCAATTATCCAGAGTCGTTTCTGTCCATACGATACCTCATAATACTCACTCTCTTCTATTTTTGGTATCTCTGTAAATTTTATCTTATTTTTAGATTCTATTAAATTAGAAAGCTCTTCAATATTTGGATATTTAAATATATCTTGTATTGTTACTTTTATATTTAACTCTTTTGAAATATTTGAGATAATAAGTATACTTTTTAAACTATTTCCACCTATCTCAAAAAAATTATCTCTTATACTTATCTTTTTTTTATTTAAAATTTCACTCCAAATTAAAGCTAAATCTTTCTCTAATTTAGTTTTTGGTTCAATAAAGTTACTTAAAGTAGAGATAGAATTTAAATTTAAAAGAGTTTTTTTATCAACTTTTCCATTTGTTGAGAGAGGAATATTATCAACTCTAATAAAATTATTAGCTATCATATATTCAGGTAACTTCTTTTTTAAATACTCTCTTAAATTTAACTCCTCTTCACTAATATAAAATGCTATTAACATATTATTACTATATGTAACTGCTGATTTTATAATTTTTGGATGAGTTAAAAGAGTGTTCTCAATTTCTCCTAGCTCAACTCTATTTCCTCTAATTTTAATTTGCTCATCAATTCGACCTAAAAATTCAATATTTCCATCTTGTAAATATTTAGCTAAATCTCCACTCTTATAAATTCTGCCTAATTGTTGATGTTCTATAAATTTCTCTTTTGTCAATTCTACTCGATTTAAATAACCTCTTGCTAACTGTATTCCTCCAATATATAACTCTCCTATACTTCCTAATGGAACTTCATTTAAATTCTCATCTAATATATAAATTTGTGTATTATCTATTGGTTTTCCTATTGGAATAGAGTTATGTTCTCCATTAAAGCTTTTACAATCGTAAGATGTAACTTCAATTGTAGCTTCTGTTGGTCCATATAAATTATATAATTTTGCATTTAACATATATGAATCTTTTACATTTTTAAAACTTACAGCCTCACCAGTTAAAAAAATATATTTTAATGACTCTAACTTATCTATCTCTTTTGGGTTTTGGGATAAAAATGTAAAAAATATATCAAGCATTGAGGGTACAAAATGAATTATTGTTACATTATTTTTTTTAACTCTATCAATTATTTTCATTGGTTCTTTATGTCTATTTGGTTCTAATATGCTAAGTTTACCTCCAATTAGAAAACCCCATAACATTTCCCATACAGAGATATCAAATGTAATTGGAGTCTTTTGCATAATAGTATCATTAGAAGTTAATTTATACTCTTTTTGCATCCAATTTAATTTATTCATAAGTGATTTATGCTCAATCATAACACCTTTTGGTTTGCCTGTTGTTCCTGATGTATAAATTACATAAGCTAAATTATTTCCATTAATATTTTTAACTAAATTATTTTTTTTAAAATAACTTATCTCTCTTAAATTTTTATCATTTAATATAAATTTAGGTTTTGAATCTTCTAATATAAAATCTATTCTCTCTTTTGGATAAGCTGGGTCTATTGGTAAATATGCACCACCTGCTTTTAAAATTGCTAAAATTGAAATTATTAAATATTCGCTTCTATCTACTATTAAAGCTATTAAATCATCGCCTTTAATATCAAAATTATCTCTTAAATAATTTGCAGTTTCATTTGCTTTCTGATTTAATTCACTATAAGTTAATTGCGTATTTTTATAAATTAAAGCTACATTATCTGGAGTTTTTTTCACCTGCTCTTCAAATACATCTATTATAGTTTGTGAATACTTATT
>JADGEE010000123.1 GCA_016744535.1 Campylobacteraceae bacterium | reverse complement strand
TCTTTGTAGAACTAATGAAAAAGCCCAAATCAAGAGAGGTTTATCTTTCTTAAAGAAAATATAACCGTGGAGTGAGATTTTTTATAAAGTAACAAGTAATAATTAAAACTCTTTATATTACAATTATATTCATATAATTAAAGGATTAAATTATTATGGATGGAAAAAAAAGAGTCAATATAAAAGCTGGGCTTAAAGTTAAAATTGTATTAAAACAAGACCAAAGAAGTAGCAAATTAACAGAAGGTGTTGTGAAAGATATTTTGACAAATTCTCCTTTACATCCTCACGGCATAAAAGTTAGATTAATGAGTGGAGATGTAGGGCGAGTTAAAGAGATATGTCAATGATTCTCTATATTGATGGAGATGCTTTGCCAAATTTACTAAAACCTATTTTGCTTCGTGCAATTGAGAGACTAAAATTAGAGACTATTGTAATAGCAAATAAAAAAATCAATATTGGTAAATCAAAACATATTATTTACAATATAGTTGAAACTGGCATTGACGAGGCTGATCATCATATTGTAGAGATGGTTAAAGAGGGTGATTTAGTTATTACAGCAGATATTCCATTAGCTGACCGTATTGTAACAAAAAAAGCTCACGCTATTGACCATCGAGGGGAGCTTTACAGTGTTGATAATATTAAACACTATTTAGCAATGCGTAATTTAATGCAAGATATTCGAGATAGTGGAGAGTATACCAAAGGTCCAGCACCTTTTGGCTCAAAAGATGTACAAGAGTTTGCAAATCAATTTAATAAATTTTTAACAAAACAGAAATTAAATTAAAATTCACTCTCCCCTGTTTTTGGCTTCTAGTTTCATACTTAACTCTTTTGCTACATTTTTATATAATTCCATAAATGCAATTGGATATTTTTTACTAACTTCGTGATTTAATTTAAATGATAGTGTTGTAGTACTATTTTTTGAAGATATAACTGAAGCGGTTCTAGCTGTTTGAAAAACAGCAGCAATTTCACCAAATATATGACCACCTTTTAAATATCCAACAGCTGTTTTATTAACTACAATTTGACACTCTCCCATTAAGATAAAAAACATATCTGAACATTTACTTCCTTCTTGTACGATTACATCACCTTTTGCAAACTTTTCAAATTGTACATCAGTTATAATACTTATTAAACTCTTATGTTCTATATTATTAAAAATATTAATTCTATTTTTTATTTGTAAAAGTTTCTTAAGAGGAACTGGTAAATTCCCTGTTTCTATCTGTATCTTTTCAACATTTGTCTTTTTTTGAAATGTCTCCATCTCTTTTAGTAACTCTATCTCTTTTTCTGTATACTCCATACAATATTTAACATTTTCATCATAACTACTCATTATCTTTACTCCACTCATCTAAACACTCTTGTAAATAAGCGTGCCAACCATCTGACTTTGATTGACCAACATTAATATTTTTCAAATAGTATTGAATAAAAGTTTTTGTACTATAATCTCCTTTAATTCTGGCACGATCAAAAAAGTTTTGAATTGATAGTGATTCTTTTGCTTTAAACCATAAAGTTTGTTCTAAGTAGTAAGTTTTTATATTTATAATTTTTTCAAGTGAAGTTATAAAATAGCCTCTTACATGCTCAAACTGGGAATAAAACTCATCTGCGGCATCTTCTTCAAGTTTAATTAAAGCTCTATTTAACTTAACTAATAACTCTTTTGCATCTGCATAATTTGAGACAGCATCAACATATCTTTTTTTTAATGATTTATATTTTGCTATTGCAATTTTTTCTTTTGGTTGTCCCATTAATTTAATTTCATTTTCGGTTGATTTTAAAATTCCATAATAACCATTTTTTTGAGCTTCAGTCCTTGTTACATCTTCAACTAAATCCGTATATGGTTTAATATTTTCTAAAAAATCTCTCTTATAAATAATTTTACCAACTTTAGTCGTTTTTATAAACTCTTGATAATACTCATACATATTATTCATATCTTTATTAACTTTCATTAAAAAGCTATCAAGAATATCAGGGTCTAATGATTTTAAATTATTTAAAGCAGTATGTATAAATCTCATTAGTTTTATATAATTTACAGTAGGTTCAGTCAAAGAGTGTGTCTCAATTATATTTAAATTAAAATCATTAATATAATCAACATCTTTGAAATACTCCTTTAAAAAATCAGCAACAAGAGCTTTTATCTCCGCTGGTTCTAATGTTTTTACATCTTCATTTTTTCTTTGAGCTAGTGTTTTTTTCTTTTCAGGTTTTTTCTTCTCTTTATCCAATTTAACACCCCCATCTTTTAATATAAAAAAATTTTAACATTTTTTTACTTATTTAACTCCATTTATCTTATTAAAACTAGATTTTACACTCTCTTGAATATCTCCAAACCATAATCCATTTGGCAAAAGATTATTTGTAATTCTCATATAAAATTTATCACTTGTAAATATATATTGAAAAGTTTTAATACTAGGTGAATTATATATTAAAACTCCCACTAAAGAGTAAATAATTAGAGTTGAACGGGCATCTTTTGGTTGATATAACTTCAGAGCTGTTCCAAATGATTTTTTTAACTTTTTTCCTTTTATATCCACACTATAAATCTCATCTAAAATTAAATGAGATAAAAATCCAAAAAATATAAAAGTTCCACCTAACCACGATTTAAATTCACTAAATCCAAATAAGTTATGTAAAATTAAAACAGTTATTAACATAAAAATTAATCCAGCGGGAATTGAGTGAATCATTCCTCTATGATTTGTAAATTTTCTAAATCCATATAAAAGTGAATAGTGAAAAATTGAGTATAAAATAACCCAAGAAATTATAAGTTCAATTATAGAATAACTTTCAACTTTGGCTAAAATTACTAAAAAAGCTAATAATAATCCTACAGTAAATGAGAGAAATTTAAGTGGGATTGATGAGTCTGAATCAATATCAGGTAAAATTCCACCAATTGCTCCAAGCATAAAAAATAGTGAAATTTGAGTAGGATTTGCAATTCCAGTTCCTAGAGAAATAATACTTAAAACTCCGCTTACTCCCAATGCTACTTTTAAATGTGTTTTAAATCCTGCCATAAATTTCTCCTATCTTTTGTGAAATAAAATTTGATTGTTTTAAGAAAAAGTAATGGTCACCATCTAGTGTAAAAAATTGACTATTTTCAATTAATTTATTAATTTTTTCACCACTTTTTAGAGTGGTTGCTTTATCTTCAATACCCCAAAAAATAAGAGTTGATTTTTTATGTTTTACAAAACTTTGGCTAAAATCTTCATCTACAACTAATTTAAAAGTTTCATACATATTTTCACTCAAATTTTTACCATCATTTGCTATAAATAGATTTCTTAAGTTTGTAAATCCAAGTTTTTTTAAAAATTTAAATGTAGAAATTTTAAGTTTTATACTCCAAGGTTTCTCTTCAATTATTCCAGCACTAGAGAGTAAAATTAAAAGTTGAGGATTAAGTAGTGTTGCGACTTTACCACCAAAAGAGTGACCACAAATAATATTTTTTTTAATTTTTAACTCATTTAAAAATTTTTCAACTATTTTTGCGTAATCAAAAGTATTTAAAATATAACTATTATCACTTTTACCAAACCCCATTAAATCTATATAGATGTGACGAAACTCTTTTAAATCATCTTTAAATCCAATTTGCATAATCTCTTTATTACTTCCCCAACCGTGTAGAAAAACAATATCTTTTTTATTAGATGGATTTATAATATCGTAGCTAATTTTAAAATGTTTATTTTCAAAATGTATATTTCTAATTGCCAAGCTGATTCCTAAAATTTGTTTTAGGAATTATAACATTTTTATTTGCCTATACTTCTAATCCAAAGTGTTCCAAAAAGTGTAAATAAACCTACACTTAATAATATTAACCCTAATGTAACTGACATCTTTTCTCCTTTATATTATATTATTCTCTTTTAAAACCATTCTAATTAAATCACTTCTAGAGCTTAAGCCTTTTTTCTCTTTTAATTTATCTAATTTTTTTAATTCGGCTTTTGTCAATCTAATTTGCACCTTTTCACTCTTTGGATTTTCACTTTTTGGTCTTCCGTTACTTTTTGACATCACTAATCCTTCGTTTATGACTTTATTGTAGTACAAAAAATAGTTATTGTCAAATAATGTCAGTCAATAATTACTTTTTTTAATTTGTTAAAGTATGATATAATTTTATCTAAAAACTAATTTAAGGAATATATATGAATTTAGAAGAGATTGATAAGAGTTTTGTATTAAATACTTATGCAAGAAATTATGTAAATTTTAAATATGGAAGAAATGCTACTCTTTTTGATGAAAATAGAGAAAACTATATAGATTTTACAAGTGGAATAGGCGTAGTTAGTGTAGGACACGGAAATGAAGATTTAGCTAATGCTATAAGTGACCAAATTAGAAATATAACTCATATCTCAAATTTATATTTAATTGAGCCACAAGCTCTATTGGCAGAAAAATTATCAAAATTTAGTGGGTTTGATGTTGCTACATTTTTTTCAAATTCAGGTGCTGAAGCAAATGAGGGTGCAGTTAAAATTGCAAGAAAATATGGCGAAATTAATTTTGATTCTAAAAAATATAAGATAATTACACTTGAGCACTCATTTCACGGAAGAACGATTACAACCGTAAAAGCAACAGGTCAAAAAAGTATGCACTCACCTAATTTTAGCCCATATCCTGATGGTTTTGATTATGCTAAAAATATTGATGAAGTATATTCAAAAATAGATGACGAAACAGTTGCGGTTATGCTTGAGCTTGTTCAAGGCGAGGGTGGAGTTGAGCCATTTGAAAAACCTAAAGTTCAAGAGTTAGCAAAATTTTTAAAAGAGAGAAACATTCTACTCATAATTGACGAGGTTCAAACTGGGATTTATAGAAGTGGTGAATTTTTAGCAACTAATCTTTATGAAATTAAGCCTGATATTATAACTTTAGCTAAAGGGCTTGGTGGTGGCGTCCCTATTGGTGCAATTATGACAACTCTAAAAGATATTTTTAGTGCAGGTGATCACGGTAGTACATTTGGTGGAAATTATCTCTCAACAAGTGCGTCACTTAAAGTCTTAGATATTTTAGAGAATCTTAAAGATAGTGGTGTTTTAGATAAAACTATAATTCACTTTGAAGAGAAATTAAAAGAAATTATAAAAGAGTTTAATAATCTATTTATAGATGAAGTTGGATTAGGTCTTATGAGAGGATTAACTGCTAAGAGTAGTGAAATTCAAGCAGAAGTTATAAATCAAGCTTTTAAGCAGAGAGTTTTAGTTTTAAAATCAGGCAAAAATAGAGTTAGATTTTTACCTCCACTTACTATCAATAAAGAGGAGATTGATGAGGGATTTAAGAGATTAAGAGACGCACTTTTAAATATAAATTAAGTTTACCTATATTGGTGATTGGTATCATAAAATAAACGCAAAAGTATGAGATGAAATTAAAATTTTATTTACTTCAACTACTGATATTATCCTTAGTAAAGTTTAAATAGTATTATTTAAAATTCTCTCAATCTCTTTTGCAAATGGATAAACACCAACAGATGGAACAGCATTACCTATTTGTCTTCTAACTTCTGTATTGCTACCCTTAAAGATTAAATCATCTGGAAATGATTGAAGTCTTGCTCGTTCTCTATTTGTTAATGCTCGTGGGTGTTTATAATGATAAGTCCAAGTTCCACCACCACCACTAGCTAAAACTGTATAAGCAGGTTTTTTTCTATCTAATTTTCTATAAATATTTGACATTAAACCTTTGATAGCTAATTCAGGTGGTAAATCTTTAAAATTTCCACCCTCTGGAATAGCTTTAAGTTTAGCAGTTGTTGTTACTAATTGTTTCATAAAATTATTATTAATACAATTTTTATTTATTGATTTAAAAGCTTCTTCTACGGTTATATGATTTTCTTGATGTGTAGGTTTAGGAATATTAAATTCATCTTTTATATCTTTTCGTATTCCTATAAATAAAACTCTTTGTCTAAGTTGGGGTACACCATAATCAGCAAAATTAATTAATTTAACTTTTAATTTATAGCCTGTATCTTCAAATCGTTTAGTTATTATTTTAATAGCTTCACCTTTATTCGCGGATAAAATACCTTTTACATTTTCAGCTAAAAATATTTTTGGCTGTAATGCTTCAACAAATCCAACAAAACTTTCATAAAGTTTTCCATTTATATCATCTTTTAAGCCAACTTGTTTACCGACAACTGAAAATGTTACACAAGGAAAACCACCCAATAAAACATCATAATTTTCATTTTGAAAATCGTTAGGATTTACTTTTGTTATATCTTTATTAATAACATCAGTATCAGAAAAATATTTATTATTATTTTTTAAAGTATCACAAGCTTGTTGATTTATCTCTAATGCCTTTAATGTTTTAAAATTTAACTTAGGATAGTGAGTATTTAAAAAATTAAAATCTCCGTGAAACCCTATATCTAAACCACCTGCACCAGTAAATGTGGAAAAAATCTTAAAATTCATAATAAACCTTTTATAAAAAACATAAAAAACATAAAAAACATAAAAAACATAAAAAACATAAAAAACATAAAAAACCTCACTCCACGGTTATATTTTCTTTAAGAAAGATAAACCTCTCTTGATTTGGGCTTTTTCATTAGTTCTACAAAGATTTTAAACAAATCTTTATATAA
>JADGEE010000122.1 GCA_016744535.1 Campylobacteraceae bacterium | reverse complement strand
AGTTAATTGAGTATTTTTAGTACTAACTAAATAAGTTAAAAAATAAATTGCTTTTTGATAAAAGTTGTTTATGAAAAAAGATAGAAAATACAAAAAATATAAAAGATTAACAAGATATCAAAAAGAGTTAATTTATAAAATAGTAGATATGCTAAAATTATGAAAAAAAATCAAAAAAAAGATTAAATGATGAAATGTAAACATTGGATTCACCTACCATATAAGGGATTTTATATTATTTTAAATATATTTTTCTAAAACTTTTCAAATAAACATATTATGGTACTTATAAATCAATTTTAGCGTAACATCAGTTATAAGTTTAGTAGAAAAAAAGAGTCTTAAAACTCTTTAACTTCTTGAAGTCCATTTTTACTATTTTTATTCTCTTTTAATTCTCTATTTTTTAAGTATCTCCAATATAATAGAGGAACTACTAATAGAGTTAAAAGTGTTGAAGCTGTAACTCCAAATACTAATGCAACTGCTAATCCTTGCCAAACTGGGTCAAAAATAATTACAAACGATGCTAAAATAATTGCAAGTGCTGTTAAGATAATCGGTGTAAATCTTGTAGCTCCAGCTTCAATTATCGCCTCATTAAGATTTCTACCTTGCTTTAACAAATCATCTACGAAATCAACTAATAGAAGTGAATTTCTTACAACAACTCCAGCTAAGGCGATAAATCCAATCATACTCGTGGCTGTAAAATATGTTGGGGTAAACATACTCATTATTGCGTGTCCTGGTAAAACTCCGATAAATGTAAGTGGAATTGCAGCTAAAACAACGCCAGGAACTCTAAAATTTCCATAATATGCTATCATTAAAATATAAATAATAAGTACAGAGACTGCAAAAGCACTACCTAAATCTCTAAAAGTATCAAATGTAATTTCCCATTCTCCACTCCAAATTAAGTTATATACCTCTCCACTCTTATTATCTGTTACAACTAAATTAAGTCTAGGATTTCCATCATACTCAATTGTATAACCTTCTAAGCCATTATCTTTAAGCTCAAAGAATATATCTAAAAGTGCATAAAGTGAGCCTCTCTTATCCATTTCAGCCGTTACCATTACAAGTTGGCTTAAATCTTTACCTGTAATTAAAGCATCTTTTTTAACCTCTTTAATTTGGGCAATTTCACTAAGAGGAATTAATTTTCCACTTGTTTGAGACATCAATTGAATCCTCTCTAAATCTTTTGGAGAGTTTCTATAATCTTTCTCAAATCTAATAAAAATTTTAACTTGTTCTCTCTCATTTGGAATATGTACAACTCCTGCAAATGCTCCAGTTAAACCTATGTGAAGAGCATTTGTAATTTGCTCAGGTGAAATTCCAGCCAATTGAGATTTTTTCAAATCAGGCTCAATTACATATTTAACAATAGGCTCATCAGCCACTATATCAATATCAACAACACCCTCTGTTTCTTTATAAAGTCCTTTTATCTTTTCGCTAAGCTCTAGCATTCCATTTTGATTAATTCCGTGTATTTCCATTAATAGAGTTGCTAAAACTGGAGGACCTGGAGGGTCTTCTACTAATTTAATATTTGCATTTGCAATTGATTCACACTCTTGAATATCATCTCTAATTCTACTTACAAAATCAATTGAGGATTCATCTCGTTTATGAAAATCAGTTAAATTAACTCTAATCTCTGCTAAATTCTCACCTTTTTTTAAGCTACTTCCACGAAGTAATCCGTTAAAATCAATTACTCCACCAATACCAATAAAACTCTCAAAATCTTTAATAATAGATTCCTCTTGTAATTTACTCTCAACACAAGTTGTAACTTTTTTAGTCGATTGAATTGAACTAGCTGTTGGTAAATCTATGGTTATATTAAAAGTATTTTTATTAGCTCCTGGGAGCATTTTAAACTCTACAATTTGCAACATAGGAAGAGCTAGTGACCCAAAAAAAGCAATAATGACTATGAACATAAAAATATATCTCTTATATCTAAATTCAAACATAGCATCAAAAATAGATTTATATGTTTTAAAAATTATCCCTTTTTGATTATTGTCACTGTGATTATGACTATTTCCATTTGAGTGATTTTTGTGTTGAGGCAAAAATCTATAAGCTGCCCACGGTGTAAATATATAAGCAATAAATAGTGAAGCTAACATTGCAACTGGAACATTAAAAGGAATTGGTGCCATATATGGACCCATCATTCCGCTTACAAATGCCATTGGAAAAAATGCAAACATAACTGTTAGAGTTGCTAAACTTGTTGGATTTCCAATTTCATTTGTAGCAAATATAACAGTTTTTACTCTATCTTTTACTTTTCCCAAAAAGTGACGGTGAATATTCTCTATTACAACAATTGCGTCATCGACTAAAAGCCCAAGCGATAATATAAGTGCAAAAAGTGTAATTCTATTTATTGTTTGGTCAAATAACATTCCTACAAATAAGGTAATTGAGAGAACTAATGGAATCGCAATTGAGACGATAATTGCCTCTCTTGTACCTAACATAAATATAAGCAGTATAACTATAATAATAATTGAGATAACTAAGTGATAAATTAACTCATTTACTGCTTCATTTGCTTTAGCACCATCATCTCTAGTTAATACTAAATCTACACCTTGAGGAAGATATTTTTTGATTTGTTCAACTCTTTTTAATACATCTTCAGACACAAAAACAGCGTTTGAGCCTCTCTTTTTTGCTACAAAAACAGTAACTTGATTTACTCTCTTATTTTTTTCAAATGTTAAAGGTTCTTCATAAGCTTTACCTGCTGTAAAGTAAGTTTCGTATTTCTCTAAATCTACACCATCTTCAATTGTAGCAATATCTTTTACATAAATTGCACGACCTTTATGAATTGCTATAATAATATTATCTATCTCGTATTTTGATTTGATAAATCCATAAAATTCAATTGGAATAGAGTATTTATCACCCTCAAATGCACCTAAATTTCCTGCACTATTTGAGCGATTTAAAGCTTGCATCAATTGATTTATAGAGAGATTATAAGCAGATAGTTTATTAGGGTCTACTAAGATATTAAACTGTTTTTTATGCCCTCCTAATATTCCAACTCTTGAGACATTATCAACATTAGATATTGGAGTTAAAACTCTCTGGGCTATTCTATATAATTGCTCGTCACTATACTTATCTGATGAAATTGCAAAAGTTAAAATAGGTACTTCATCAATATCTATTGGTTTAAATATTGGAGGTAAAACACCCTTTGGAAGTAAATCTATATTTTGAGCAACTCTATCATAAAGCTTTAATAGTGACATCTCTTTATGTTCACCAATATTAAACTTAACAGTTACTACACCTACGCCATTTTGTGCCATAGAGTAGATATTATCAACCTCTGTCATCTCCTTTAAAATTCTCTCAAGAGGCTCAATAATAATATGTTGAACTTCTTGTGAACTAGCCCCTGGATACATTACAATTACATTTGCAGCGGGAACATCTATTTGAGGATTCTCCTCTCTTGGTGTAAAAAAGACTGCAATTAAACCAAAAATCATAATTACAATCGCCATTAGTGGAGTTAGAGGACTAAACATAAACTTTTTAGATAGCACTCCTGCTATATTTAATTTCATATCTTCTTCAACAGCATTTAACTCATCTTTAACATCGTGTATATCTTTTTTCAAATGCTCTATCTCATCTTTAAGTTCTGCCATTACTTTCCCTTTATTTAATTACTTGTCCATCTTGTAAGTCACTTCTTGGGTAGAGTATAATTTCACTTCCAACTTTTATTCCATCAACTTCAACTTTTCCAGTTAATTTATTTACAATTTTTACAGATACAAATTTAATTCTATTTTTATTTTTAGTAAATACACCTGTAATTCCACCTCTTTGGATAATTGATGAAAAAGGTATTAAAATAGCTTCTCTTTTATTTGCTTTTACAAAAACTTTTGCATACATTCCAGGAGTTAAACCATCTCTACTCTCTAGTGAAAATTTTACATTATATGAGTGAGTTGTAGCATCAGCTGACGGAACAATTGAAACAATTTTTGCATTTACATTTTTATCAAGTGTAGGAATTTTAACACTAGCTTCTTGTCCAATTTTAAGATATTTAATATCTGATTCTTTAACTGATGTTTTCACTCTCATTCCATCAAATGATGATATAAGTAAAACTGGACTCCCTGGTGCTACAACTTCAGAAGTTTTTTTCATTTTAGATATTACAATTCCACTAATTGGAGATTTTACCTTTGCATATTTAACTTGAGCTTTTGCCTGTTTTAAATTCGCTTTAGCTTGTCGTTTCATACTTTTAGCTAACTCTACTTGAGATTTTTTCATCTTCATATTGAGTTCCATCTTCTCAAAATCTCTTCTTGGAACAACCTCTTTTTCATAAAGATTCTTATATCTCTCATAATCTTTTGTAGCATCAGTAAATTCAAGTTCAGCCATAAGCAGACCTGAATTTGCTTTCATTAAGTTTGCCTCTGCATTTGTAATTGCACTATCAATATCACTTGGATCTACTTCAAAAAGTAAATCCCCTTTTTTAATTAAATCACCCTCTTCAACTCTTATACTTTTAATATAACCTAAAAGTCTCGTACCAATGCCTCTCTCCTCTTTAGAGTAAACATTTCCTACATACTCTTTTTCAGAATATACTAACTCTTTTTTAACTGTTGTTGTCTCTATTGCAAATAGAGAATTTATTGCTATTAAAGATATAAATATTAATTTTTTCATTACCATCCCTTACAGTGTTCGCCAATTGATAGCTTAAGTTTTGCAGCAGCTATTGTCTCATCATATTTTGCTTGAATAAATTCTGCCCTTGAGCGTTGAGCTTTCGCCTCTTTAAGTAGTAAATCGCTCATATTAATAAGTCCATTTTTATACATCTCTTCAGCTTTTTGTAAAACTTCAAGTGCTAACTCTTTTGATTTTATTTTTTCGTTTATAACTTCTCTTTTTGTTTGAAGATTTAAAAAGTTACTTTCAACTTCAAGTTTAACTGCATTTTTAGTGTGTTCTAGCATTAAATTTGCTTTTTGGTAATCAACTTTTGATTCTTCTTTAACTGCACTTCGTTTACCGCCGTCAAAGAGAGTATATTTAAAACCTAATCCAACTATATAATAACCTTTATCACTATCTAATGTTAGCTTATCATCATTAAATCCATATTTTGCTTGAAAACCTAATGTTGGATAGTATGATGCAGTATCAAATTTTACTTTTGACTTTGCACTATCTCTATTAAACTCCATCCACTTTAAATCTAATCTAGTGTTTAACGCATTCTCTTTAAAATTATCTAAATTAGGTTTTTGATTACATTTTACACTCTTAAAATCTTTTATACTATCAATTTCACTTGAAGTTAAAAAAGTTAAATATGCTAAGGCTAAGTTGTATCTATTTCTAGCCTCTATCATTTGAGCATTAACTTGCAAATCTCTCTCTTTTGCTTCAAGTACATCTATTTTAGTGACAATACCCTCCTCAAACAGTAAACTTGAAAGTCTTACAAAACTCTTAGTAGCATTTTTTGCTTTTTTGATTGCATCTATAAAATATTTTGATGCGACTGCTCCATTATATGACTTTAAAACTTCAAAACCTAAAAGTTTTTCATCTCTTTGATACTTTACACTTTCAGCTTTTAGTTGTAACTTTGCCATCTCTTTTGCATAAGTTAATTTAAAACCTGTAAAAAGAGGTAATTTATAAGTTAAAGCTGTATCAAAATTTTTCCTAGAATCAGGATAATTTAAATCATTAGGCTCAATATTTAGTAAATTTGGATTCTCTTGATTAGTTAAAAAATCAGCAAATCCAAAATCTTTAAATGTAGCTTCTCTACTTCCTAACTTATTTGCAAAATTATACATCGCATTATCACTATAAGAGAAATCCTCACTAACTCTCAACTCCCCAAAAGCTAAACTTTTGCTATTTTCTACCCTTAACTTAGCTTTATCAATTGAGAGTTTTTTTGATTTTAACTCTTTATTATTTTTTAAAGCCAAATTTAAAGCTGTCTCGAAATCAACACTATTTGAATATAATAGAATTGGTAAAACAGCTAATACTGTTAATTTTTTCATCTACTCTCCTATTTTGGAGTTTTATTTAATAACTTAATCTAATATTATAATTTAAAAATAGTTAATTTTTACTTAAAATTTATAACTTAGAATAATTAATATTATATTATTTTCTTATGTATTGAATATTTATTAATTGTTGCTGTCATATCTAAATTAAAAGATTTATAATAAGAGCTTATTGAGAAATAAATTATATAAATTATTAAAAAAAAGAATAAAAATTATTTATCTTTTTTGAGATATTAGAAGAAATTAATATACAGTTGTCACTGTATATTATAATAAGAGATATATTAATTATGACTAGCTCAAAAAAGAACTACAAAAATTTGGAGCTTTTCAATATATTATTTATTTAACTATTACTCTTGTTTTTCTTCTAACTCTTCTTTTTGGTGCAACTATCTCTCCATTTTTTATAATTTTACCATTTGTAGTTTTAGATATTGTCACTTCTCCATTTATACTTTCTAGTGTAGCTACTTTAAATTTTTTCATAAAAATCCTTTATTCATTTTTTTTATAATTTTATGATATATAAATTCTACTTAACAATATATAACTATATTTTTTTATAAATAAAAGTATGCACATTTTATAGCCCTATATATATATCCCTGGATAT
>JADGEE010000121.1:4099-6781 GCA_016744535.1 Campylobacteraceae bacterium | reverse complement strand
AGGTTCACGATTAAGTACGATAAATTTATATAAAAATTATTTACAATTTTGTGATGATAACAGAATCTCTGAATATAGCAAAATTAGGTTTTTTCAACTCTTTAGAGATTTAAAAAATATGCCTAAAAATTCAAATTTAAGAGTCGGTTGTTTTGATGGAAAAAGACAAAGATATTTCAAAAATTTAGAAATAGTTTTATAAAAAAGGATAAAAAAATGAGTAACGAAAATATAATGGACGCGAATGATAAATTAACTCTTATAAATGATAAAATAGGCTTAATATCAAGCGTAATAATGTATCTTAATCCTGAAACTTCTCAATTTAACGAAAATGATTTTATAGGTTTTGGTATGATTCTTAGTGATTTACAAGAGGATATTATAGAGGTTAAAAAGTTGTTAGATTAATTTTAATATTTTAAAGTAATCGTTAAAATTTTAGAAAAAATTTATAAAAATTTGTATAATGGTCTTTTAAACAAAAGAAGGAAATTATATGTATAAAATATTAATTTTAGAAAACAATGATTTTATAGAGAAGATAATTAAAGAATCAATAAAAGATAAATTAAATTATGAAATCGTGAGAGTTAGCGATAAATCAGAAGCTATGAATATTTTAAATAGAGAAGATATTGATATTATACTTCTTGGTGTCTGTTTGTTGAAAATGGACGGACTTTATTTTATAGAGACCATACAATCGAGTTTAAAAACAAAAGATTTGCCAATTATATTATTTAGTGATAGTTGCCAAACAGAGTTGGTTAAAAATATCAATATGTATAATATAGAAAAATATTTTGTAAAACCTATTAACTCTTTGGAAGTTATGGAAACCATTAATAATATAATGGAGAAAAATAAAATACTAAATAAATTTAAAAAAAGTAATAAATTTATAAATTCACTTGTAGAATTTTACTCTTGTGAATTTATAGCTTTAAAATTATTATCAGTTCTAAAAGTTTTATCTTACAAAATATCAATGATAGATGAAGATGAAATAAAATTAAAATATGCACTAGAGATATTATCTGTAATAATTAAGAGTAAATCAGCTAGAAAAACTATAAATTTTTGCATAAGTATGGGAGTAGATTTAGAGATTATAAATTTACTTGAAAATATTAAAAATCCAAAAACTAATTTAGAAGAGATTATCTATATAATATATGAATTTGCAAAAGCTAAACATAAACATCAAAAAATTGAAGATGTAATCTTAAAAGATGTAAATAGAGATTTGGTAATATTAATTCAAAATATTATTAATGATAATGTTATGGTTGCAAATTCTATTTTAGATTATGAGATAGTTTGGGATAATTTTTTAAATATTATTTTAAATGAGAATAATATAAGTTTTGATAGAGCTAATATCTATTTTTTATTATGTGCAAAAATATCTCGTAAATATAAGATTATTAGCCAAAAAGAGTTGTTTATGAAAATTTTAAATAATTCTGATAATATTGAGTATGTTTTATATGTTGAAAATAGTTATTTAAATCAAATAGATGAGTTTTTTAGTGATAATTTAGAGAATGGAATCTCTATAAAAGTTAATGAAAAAGATAAAAATAAGCTATTAATTATTTCAATAGAAAAAGATTTTAAAGAGACTAAAAAAGTTAATAATAAAAGAGTTCAACTATTAAAAAATTCAACTTTAAGTAATCAAACTTCGGCTAAAGAGTATATAAAAAATTTAAATATAGATATATCTGAAGATATAGAAGAGTTAAAAGAGTTAGAGGAAGAGTGGGAGAGTAATATCTTAACTTTTAATTACTCTAATATAGACTTGTTACATAAAGTTGGACATTCAATTTTAAAATATGGAGATAAAATAGAAAATATGTTTTATGAGTTTGAACCAATTGGTTACGCATTAACTCAATTGGGAAATAGAATTTTAAATTTAAAAGATTACTCAAATATAACAAAAAATAGTAAAGAAAAATTAATAAATTTAATTGAATTGTTAAAAGAGGATTTATCAAACTGGAGAGAAATTGTATTTATAGAGCAAAATACAGATAATGTTCACTATCTAGATGCTTCTTTGCTTATATCTTGTACTAAAGTTGAAGAGATTTTTAGTACAAAAAAATTAATAAAAGAATCTGATATGGAGCTTTTTTAAAATGAATAAAACAAAAGAGTATAAACTTCCAAAAGGATTTATCGTTATTTTAGCGATGCTAACATCTATTACACCACTTGCAATTGATGTATATTTACCATCTTTTGTACAAATAGCGGAGTATTTTTACACATCTACTGATGAAATTGAGATAACTCTTAGTATATTTTTATTAGGTTTTGGATTAGGACAACTCTTTGGCGGTCCATTATCTGATAAATATGGTAGAAAAATATTTATTTTTATTGGATTATCAATTTATATTATTTTTTCTTTTATGATAACTTTATCAGATAATATATATGAACTTTGGTTATTTAGGTTTTTTCAAGCCCTTGGTGGCGGATTTGCAGTAGTTAATACAAATGCGATAGTTAGAGATATATATAGTGGAAAAGAGGGAGCAAAAATCTTTTCAATTATCTCTATGATAATGATGATAGCACCAATGTTAGCACCTATGATTGGTGCTACTATTTTACATTTTTTTAATTGGAAATATATATTTATATTTTTATCTGTTTATGCTC
>JADGEE010000121.1:0-4089 GCA_016744535.1 Campylobacteraceae bacterium | reverse complement strand
CTATTATTAATATATCTAATAAAAAAACTACCTGAAACTTCCCCTAAAATAAAAGATAAAAAGTTATTTTTAAATTATAAAATTCTATTGAGTAATAAAAATGCTATATTACTTATGTTAGCAAATGGTTTTGCTATTGCTGGTATGTTTATATTTATCACAAAATCATCGTTCATATATATAGAGTATTTTAAAGTGGATATAAACTATTTTACACTTTTTTTTAGTTTAAATATTGTTAGTTTAATAACATTTAGTAAATTTAATATATCTTTACTTCAAAAATACTCTTCATTTACAATATTTAAAATAGGTATTATAATACAACTCATTTCAGCTAGTATATTAATTCTTTTTGCACCAATTCATACTTTAGAGAGTGTTATTATTTTTATAATGTTATATGTTGGTGCTTTGGGTTTTATATTTGCAAATGCAATATCATTATTGCTTGAAAATTTTGGACATATTAGTGCTACAACAAATGCGTTAAATGGTGTAATTGGTTTTATTGTATCTGCTTTTATAGGATTTTTAGCAAGTCTCTCACATAATGATACACTACAACCTATTTTTATTTTGATGGGAATTACATCAATTATTTCACTATTTATAGTGTTTATCCTATTAAACAAGTCAAATAGTTGAATTAATTTTGTTTCTATTAATCTATAATTTCTTATAATATACATCAAAAAAAGGATTTTAAAATGAGAAAATTTTTAATAGTTTTTACTCTGTTTTTATTGCCACTTATGGCATCAGTTGAGAGTGAATTAAAAGGTATGCTACAAGGTAAAATTAATACTATTACTACTATTTTAGAGGATAAAAATAGTTCCAAAGAGCAAAAAGAGAGTAGAATCATCTCTTCAATAGAGGATATTTTTGATTTTAATTTAATGGCAAAACTTAGTTTAGGAAGAGAGTGGAAAAAATTAACTCCAAAAGATAGAGAAGATTATAATAGATTTTTTATAGAGAGAGTAAAAAACTCATATTTTGAAAAATTAAACTCTTATACAGATGAGAAAATAGAGATAAAAGAGCCAAAAAGAGTTAAAAAAAATAGAATTACTATTCCATCTTATGTTGTAGGCAAGAGTGAACCTCTAAAAGTATTTTATAAATTCTATATGACAAAAAAGAAAAAGTGGCTAATTTATGATTTAGAGATTGAGGGAGTTAGTATTGTTCAAACTTATAGAACTCAATTTGCAGAAATTTTAGCAAATTTAAATTTTAAGAATCTTTTAGAAAAACTCTCAACCCAACGAAAGCAATAAACTATGTTACAAAACTTATATTCTAATATAATTTTAAAATTTCCAAAACTCTTTTTGAGTTTTGTTTTTATTATTGTAGCCCTACTCTCAATCGGAATAACTAAATTTGAAATTGACTTCTCTTCTGAAACTCTACTACTTAAAAATGATAAAGATTTAGAGTTTAGTAGAGAGGTAAATAAGAGATATTATACACCTGATTATTTAGTGGTTACTTACAAACCAAACTCAAAGCTTTTAGCAAAAGATACACTAGAGACAATTTCAAATTTAACAAAAGAGTTTAAGAGTATTGATGATGTAACAGAAGTTACTTCTATTTTAAGTGTGCCTCTACTTCAAAGTAGTGATAAATCGCTTAGTGAATTGATAGATGATATTCCAACGCTAGAATCAATTAGTAATAAAAATTTAGCCAAAAAAGAGTTTTTAAATAGTGCTTTATATAAAAATAATTTAGTTAGTAATGATTTTAAAACAACAGCAATGTTAATCTATTTTAAAGAGGATAAAAAATATTTTGAATTACTAAATAGAAGAAACTCTTTAGAAAAAGATAGCTTAGAGTTAAAAGAAGCAAATAAAATATTTAAAGAGTATAGAGATAATTTAAGAGATAAAAATCATCAAAATATTGTACAAGTTAGAGAAATTTTAACTAATCATAGTAATACTGGAAAGCTATTTTTAGGTGGAATTAATATGATAACTGATGATATGATTAGCTTTATAAAGTATGATTTAAAAACTTATGGAGTTGTTGTTCTTTTAGTGCTTATCTCAATTTTGTGGATTATATTTAGACAAGTTAGATATATTTTAATTCCAGTTATAATCTCATCTTTATCAGTTATTTCAACCGCTGGATTGCTCGGACTTTTTGGCTGGGAAGTTACTATAATTTCATCTAACTTTATCTCAATTCAATTAATTATTACGATGTCACTCTCAATTCATTTAATTGTTCGATACAGAGAGCTATTACAACTATATCCTAATTTATCTCAAAAAGAGTTAGTTTTAAAAACTACAATAGCAATGTCAAAACCATCATTTTTTGTAATTTTAACAACAATAATTGGATTTGGTTCACTTGTAGTAAGTGGAATTTTACCTGTTATAAATTTAGGTTTAATGATGAGTGCAGGAATTTTTATGTCACTAATTATCACTTTTTTAGTATTTCCGACTATTATGGCTAATCTTAAAAAAATTCCATCTCATACCTCTTTTGAGTCAAGCTTTGCATTAACCAAAAAATTAGCAAGTATTGTAAAAGACTACCCTAAAAAAGTTATAGCTATTGCAATTATAAGTATACTTTTTGGAGTCTATGGAATTACAAAATTAATTGTTGAAAATAGTTTTATTGATTACTTTAAAAAAGATACAGCTATCTATAAAGGAATGGAGACTATTGATAGAAGTTTAGGCGGTACAACTACACTTGATATAGTTTTAAATTTTGATAATAATGAAGTTGAAATAGTAGAAATTAAAGATAGCAAAGAAGTCGATGAATTTGATGATTTTGAAAATGAATTTGCAGAAGATGAAAACGATGCAAAATATTGGTTTACTAGCCAAAAAATGCAAATAATAGAGAAAATTCACGACTATTTAGATTCTCGTGATGAAATTGGAAAAGTTTTATCACTAGCTACTATTTTGAAGATAGGAAGAGAGTTAAATGAGGGTAAAAATTTAGATAATTTTGCACTAGCTCTCTTATATGAAAAATTACCTGAAATTTATAAAAAAATTATTTTATATCCATATTTAAGTATTGAAGATAATCAAGTTAGATTTTCTGTAAGAATAATTGATTCAAAAGAGGGTTTAAGAAGAGACGAAATGCTTAAAAGTATTCAAACAGATTTAAAAGATAATTTTTCACTTAAAAATGATGATTTTAAATTGACTGGAATGATGGTACTTTATAATAATATGCTTCAAAGTCTATTTGATTCACAAATCAAAACTTTAGGGATTGTTGTTTTAATTTTATCTTTAGTATTTTTAATTATATTTAAATCAATTAAAGTTGGAATAATAGCAATGATTGTAAATGTGATACCAATTACGATGATACTCGGAATTATGGGAATAACTAAGATTCCACTAGATATTATGACTATAACAATCGCTGCAATTAGTATCAGTATGGCGGTTGATAATACCATTCATTATCTGCATCGCTTTAAATTAGAGATGAAAACAGATAGTGATTATTTGAGCGTAATGTTTAAATCTCATAATACTATTGGATATGCGATGTATTACACATCTTTTGCAATTATGATGGGATTCTCTATTTTAATGCTCTCAAACTTTATGCCGACTATCTATTTTGGATTATTAACAGCTTTAGCTATGTTTTTAGCATTAATTGGAGATTTAATCTTATTACCAAGTTTAATTATAATATTTAAACCATTTGGGAGAAAATAAAATTTAGTAGATAATTTTTTTCTCTCTATCATATCCACAATCCATGTAAATTTTGGCACTGACTAAATAAGCTATTTTGATTAGCTTTTTGATAAAATTAATTTATTTTCATAAGTATTATTTGTATTTTTTGCTATTATAAGAGCTGATATTCTAGGTTCATTTTTAATTAATTTAAGCATTTTAAATCCTTTTTAAGGAATTTTTTTGATTAAAATAACTTATAAAATGATTGCAAATTATATAGGTAGAAACTCACTACACGCCTATAAATTTTATTTATGTGAAAAATTGCTATAATTAACATATGAAAAATGTAATAACTTTAGAAAAAGAACTTAAAAATTATTTT
>JADGEE010000023.1 GCA_016744535.1 Campylobacteraceae bacterium | reverse complement strand
TCTTAAAGAAAATATAACCGTGGAGTGAGTTTATAGGTACATTAATATGGATATTATTAAAAATTAATATTTCAATTCCTCCTGAAATACCATCTCTAATAGTTAAAAAATCCCTTTTTTTATATAATGCTTGTTTTGCTTCATCAGTAAGTTGTGCTCCATAAGTTAATAATTCAAATTTTAATAATGCTATTTTATCAATATTATTGCTTTTTATGTTTATAAATTTATCAACTTTTCTTTCTATTAATCTTTTTATATAAGTCACAATTTGCAATGAACCTTTTAAAGTTTTATAAAGAATCGGTGAATCAAATATTAAGTATGCAAAATTAGAATTTTGTTGAATATTATAATTTTTTTTAACATTATTATTTATAATTTGCATATTTAAACTTGATATATTAAATTTACTATTTCTTGTATCTGGTGTAACTATGTTTAAATTAGTTTCATTATATAAATTTGTATTAATATTTTGATTATCATATAAGATAGAAAAAAAACTTTTATTAATATCTAAATTAAAATCAATTTTAAAATTAATAAATTTTTTTGAAAATATTTGACTTTGTAAATATTGAATTGATGGTAATGAATTCTCTATTAATGCTTGATTTAAGAGAAAAGTTGATGCCTGAAATCTTGGATTAATTTCTACAAAATAAACTTCATTATTAGTAACTAAAAAATCTATTCCCAAAATACCTTTATAATTCAACACTTTAAGTTTTGAAGCAATTATTTGGCAATTATTATAAATAATTTTTTTTACTTTACTATCTATCATAGAATTGACACAACTATAATCTGCACCACTATAAAGTAATTTATTTTCTTTATGCTCCACTATTTGGACTGATGGAGGAAATATTGCGTTATAAAGATATTAACATTTATAGGAATTGCATTTTCAATATATTTCGATACCAAGCACTCATAATCTTCTATTTGTTCAAGTAAATAGTCATCTTCATTTGAATTAATAAAATATCTACTATTTCCGCCTGAACCTTTGAGTAATTGAACAATAAAAGAACTACTTGCATATTTATCTTTTAAATATTTAAAAGATAATTCTTTTGAAAATTCTATTTTTGAATTTAATGATTTTATATTTGGATAAAATATATTCCTCATTTTAAATTTATCTGATAATAAGCTTAAAAGGATTTTATTATTACATAAAATCCTTTTTTCTATATGTTTTTCAATATCTAAATAAATATCACAATAAAACATAAAATATGCATCATCATCTTTAGATAAAATTTCTATCAAGGTTTTTGTTAAAAATTTATTAATTAATTGATTATTAGCAAAGTCATTGTGATTTATTCTAATGTTTTCATTTTCTTCTAAACTATATATCTCTATTTGTGTATTAATATTAGTTCCAAAAAAAACTATAGCTCCTTTAAATATATGTTCCACTCCTAATATATCTGAAAGTCTTGGTCCTATCCAATAAATATTTTCCATAATACCCTATTATCCTTCTAGTTATTTAATACAAATTTTACCATCTTTTATAAAAATAAATTCTTAAATTTCACAAAAAAATCATAATTATAAGCACAGCTTTTTACAACTATAAATCTATTAAACTTAAATCAATAGTTTTAATTAAAATTCTACTGAAAATTAAAACTTAACTATTTCATATTTTTGGTATAATATTTTGAAACCAAGATAAAACAAAGGATAAATATGGCTGATGCAACTTGCTTAGATAAATTTAACTCAAAAGTTCCATTTAGTGAAGAAGATATGAGAATTGAAGAGGGTGAATATTTAAAATTAAAAGAAAATTCAATACTTCTTGATATTAAAGAAGATGAGCAAATTATTAAAATTTACTCATTAAATAGAATCTCTTTAAGTAAAATTATACCTGTTGTAAATGATATTGGAATTGAAGTTGTGAGTGATATATCATATTTTATAACTCATAAAGATGATAAAATTTATGCAAATAAGTTCTCTATTAATGTAGAAGATATTAAAAAACTAAAATCTTCAAAAGAGAATATAATAGATATTATTGTTAAAACTTTAACAGGAAATATAGAAAAAAGCTCAAGATTATTTAAATTAATTTATCTTCAAAACTTATCTCATAGAGAAGTTAATTTTATTGATGCACTTATTAATTATCAAGCACAACTACTTTCTGTATCATCATTTGATAGAGATGTGATTATTGAAACGTTTACAAAACATAATAATATTGTTAAAGAATTTGTGGTCTATTTTTTAAATAAATTTGACCCAACACTAAAAAATAGAACAAAAGTTAAATCTTGTGCTGAAAAAATAGAGCTTTTAATGAAAGAAGTTGAAAATATCAATGAAGATAAAGTATTAAAGAGAATTTCTGAAATTGTTTTAAATATTGTAAGAACAAACTATTTTTTAAACAAAGATGATATTTCACTTAAAATTATGACTAATAATTTAACTGGTCTTAGAGGAGTTCAGCCAAGAATTGAAGCTTTTGTTTATCATAAAGATTTAAATGGAGTTCACCTTAGAATGAGTAAAGTTGCCAGAGGTGGACTTAGATGGAGTGAAAGATATGAGGATTTTAGAGATGAGATAAAATCACTTATGTCTACACAAGAGGGAAAAAACTCTATTATTGTCCCTGGTGGTGCAAAAGGTGGATTTGTAATTTATAAAGAAAAAGTTACTAAAGATGAATTTAAAAAATACTACTCAATTTTTATAAATTCAATTTTAGATTTAGCTGATAATAAAATTAATAATGAAATTGTAAGAGATGAGAAAATTATAGCTTATGATGGAGATGATCCATATTTTGTTGTCGCTGCTGACAAAGGTACTGCTCAAATGAGTGATGTGGCTAATGAAATTTCAATTAGTAGAAATTTTTGGCTAAAAGATGCTTTTGCTAGTGGTGGAAGTAAAGGTTATAGTCACAAAGATTTAGGAATTACTGCAAAAGGCTCAATCAAAGCAACAGAGAGATTTTTTATTGAAAAAGGCGTTAATATTTATGAAACTCCAATTAGCGTCGTTGGAATTGGCTCAATGAGAGGAGATGTTTTTGGAAATGGAATACTCTTAAGCGATAAATTTAAATTAGTAGCAACAGTAAGCTCAAGAGAAATTTTTATCGACCCTAATCCTGACCCTGAAATTTCATACAAAGAGAGAACAAGACTTTTTGAAATTAGTGGGAATTGGAGTGAGTATGATAAGAAAAAAATCTCTAAAGGTGGAGGAGTATTTAAGAGAAGTTCTAAAGAGATTACTATAACTGAAGAAGTACGAAAACTATTTAAAATTTCTAAAAAAGTTTTAAGTGGTGAAGAGTTAGGTAATCGTATTTTAAAAGCTAAAGTTGATTTAATTTTCAATGGTGGCGTTGGAACTTACTTTAAAGCTAGTGATGAGAATAATATTGAAGTTGGCGATAAACAAAATGAGGCGTTAAGAGTTGATGCAACAGAAATCAAAGCTTACGCTGTTTGTGAGGGTGGAAACTTAGGATTTACTCAAAAGGCTAGAAATGAGTATGCAAAAAATGGAGGTAAAATAAACCTTGATAGTATTGATAACTCTGCTGGAGTCGATATTAGTGACCACGAAGTAAATTTAAAAATTGTTTTAAACTCTTTAGTTGAAAAGGGAGTTATAAATGAAGAGGAGAGAGTTGAAGTTTTAAAAAGTTTAACAGAGAGTGTAATGAATTCTGTTTTATGGACAAATTATCTACAATCACTTACAGTTTCACTAGATGAAATTCGCTCAAAAGATGCGATTGAGCCATTTTTAAAAGCTTTAAGTGTCCTAGAAAATCACTTAGATTTTAGAAGAGTAGATTTTGCTATTCCAAAAAATGCTGATTTTGCACAAGCATTAAGTTCACATGACGAAGTTGTAAGACCTATTTTATCAACAATGATCTCTTACTCAAAACACTTTTTAACTAGTATTATATTCAAAAGTGAACTTTCAAATTCTCCTTTTACAGAAGAGTATCTATTTAAATATTTTCCCAAAGCATTTGGATCAATTTATGATACACACATAAAAAGCCATCCGCTTAGAAGAGAAATTATATCTATGATGATAGCAAACAAAATTATTAATAATTGTGGAAGTAAATTTATTGCAGATTATGATGAAATAGGCGAAGATAATTTTATACTTAAAATAAAATCTTACTTAATAGTAAATCAACTATTTGGACTGACTGATATTAGATATAAAATTTATAGAGATGATTTTATCATTGATACTAAAAAACAATATAAACTCTTAAGAGAAGTTGAAAAATCAATTTACTTTAGTATCAATTGGATGTTAAAACATTTAAGAAAAAAACAGATTGATTCAAAATTAATTATGGATTATAGAGAATCATTAAAAATTTTAATTAATAGTTTTGATGAATCTAGAATTAAAAAAGTTACTGGAGATGAGCAGTTAGATAGATTTTTCTCTTTAATTGATTATTTAAAGTTTACAGTAGCAGCAATTGATATTGAAGAGAAATCAGTTTATAGTTTTGAAGATGTAGCAAAACTTTTCTATATCGTAATTGATAGATTAAATGTAATTTACATTATGAATACTCTAAATTCACTGCACTTAGGAAATGAGTGGGAAGAGCAATTACAACTTAGCCTACTTGATATTTTAAATAGTGTAGTAGTTGATATTGTAAATGGAGTGCTTGAATTTAAGAGAATACACGAGAGTATTGAACACTCATTTGATAACTATATAAATGAGAATAAAATAGATATAAAAGAGTATAATAGCTCACTTGATAAGATTAAAAAAGAGGGTGATGTAAGTTTAATAAAACTTGCTTCAACTATAACTTCACTTCACTCTATAATTGACCAATAATTACTATTAATTATATGTTTCAAAGAGAGTTAAAAAAAATCTTTATTTTTATAACTCTCTTTGCTACTATTTTTTTGATTTATAATTTATATAAGAGTTATAAATTTAAAAATACTCCAATTTCAAAAGAGATAAAATTAAAAATAGACAAAAAAGAGAGAGAAGTAGTTGCTTTAATAAAAAAACATTATAAAATAAATTTTAAAGTTCCAATTATTATCTCAGATAAAATCAATTCAAAACTCTATGGAGTAACTTTTTATGATGGCTTTAAAGATATAAAAATTATTTTAAATAAAAAAAGATTAAAGGAGAGTTTAAATTATATATTAAATGATGTAATTGCTCACGAATATGCTCACGCTTTAATGTTTAGATTTGATAAATATTCAAGAGATGATGGTCATAGTAAAAAGTGGCAAGAGGTATGTAAAAAATTAGGTGGTAGTAGATGTAATAAATATGCAAATAGTAACGATATATTAATGGAGAAAGTAAAGTTTTAAATTAATCTAAAGCTTTACCGTTTCTATCCCACTCTCCTAACTCTTTTTCTAACTCTCCTCTATCATAATATAAAACTTTTGCTTTTTGTCCATTTGAGTGCCAAAGTGTTAATTTTTTATCTTGTTTACCTCTATAAAGTGTTCCCTCTGATTCTTTTTGACCATTTTTATACCAAGTTACCATATTTCCATCTTGTCTATTTCTAATGAAATATGAACGACTCTTTTTATTTCCATTTGCATACCAAGTAGTTACTTCACCATCTTGTCTACCACTTCTAAAATAAGCAGTAATTTTTTTATTTCCATTTTTATGCCATAGAGTATACTCACCATCTTGCTTACCATTTCTAAAATAAGCTATCTCTTTCTTTTTAGCATTTAAATACCAACTCTCTAATGCACCATCAATTTCACCCTCTTTATAAGGGATTATTTTCTTTTTTTTACCATTTGAATAGTAATAAATTGCTTTACCTGTAAATGGATATTTATCATTTTTAAGATAAATCAAACCATTCTCTTTTTCTAAATTTTTAGCACTAATCATTCTAGCATTAGCTGAAAATAAAACACCTATTAATACTAAAGTAGTAATAATTCTTCTTAACATCTTTAATTCCTTTTTTAATTAAAGTAATAAATTATAATATAACAAAATTTATATTATAAATCTCTTACTATTTTTGCTATTCTTGTTTATCAAAATCCATAGCTTTAGAGTTATTCATTAAAACAGGTACAAAAAGTAGTGATACAATTACAGCAGCAATTGTCCCTGAAATTAAAGCAACTCCTAAACCTCCAAAAATTGGGTCACCTGCGAGTAAAGCTGAACCTAAAATAATAGCTACAGCTGTTAGCATAATAGGTTTAGCCCTAGTAGCTGTTGCAATAGAAATTGCTTTTCTCTTCTCTAAACCTTTCTCTATCATCAGTGATTTAGCAAAATCAATTAAAAGAAGCGA
This sequence comes from Campylobacteraceae bacterium, assembly GCA_016744535.1. GTDB lineage: Bacteria > Campylobacterota > Campylobacteria > Campylobacterales > BB28 > BB28. The sequence continues at coordinate 29,181 of JADGEE010000023.1, read as the reverse complement.
ATTTCTTGAACTAATTCCCATAAGTGCAATAAAACCAATTAGTGAAGTTGCTGTTAAAAAGAATGTATGAGTTGTAACTAAATCAGCAACCCAATGTCCTACAATTACTCCAATAATTGAGAGAAAACTTCCAGCTAAAATAATTCCACTAATTGCAAAACTTTTATAGTATATAACTAAAAGTAAGAAAATTAATACTAACGCTCCAATAAAAGCAGCCCCTAAATCTCTAAAAGTATCTAGTGTCACTTTCATTTCACCATCCCATCTAAGTAGATATTTTTCGCCTGTAATTTTATCTTTTAAATGTAAATCAAACATATAAGTATTAATTCCTTCCTCTTTTGTAACTTCAAATTTATGACTAAACTCTTCAATCATTGTCTCTCTTGCATCTAATAGAGGATATACTTGTGATTCCATATCAGTTTCAGCTATTACATTTACCATAGTTTCCAAATCTTTCGTAAATATACTTAAATTATTTGGAACTTCTTTAAGTTCAACCATCTCATTAACAGGAACCATCATTCCCATTTTATTCATAAGTTTAAGTGATGATAGTTTTGATTCTAATTCACCTTTTGAGAAAGAGTTTAACTCTTTTGTATTTTTATCAAGCATTAAAAATATAGGAATTTGGTCGTTTGCATTTTGAGGATTTTTGATGGCAACAACCATTCCCTCAAATGCTAAATATAAAATATTATTTAACTGCTCAACACTAACTCCACTTTTTGAGATTTTATCAGAATTAACTTCAAGTGAAAATTTAGAAAACTTCTCATCCATCATAACATCAACATCCACAACTTTCGATGTATTTTCTAATATATCAGCAACCATTTTAGCTACATGTGAAATTTTTTCCATATTTGGTCCAAAAACTTCAACAACAATAGAGGCTAAATTAGGAGGACCTGAAGGCTGTTCTATCATTTTAATATTAGTTCCATTTTTCATAGGCTCACAAGTGGATTGAATAATAGGTCTTAATCTTTGAATTATGATAAAAGATGGCTCTTCTCTACTATGTTTATCAGTTAAATTTATAACAATTTCAGATACATTTTCCATTCCTTTTAGGGTTGAGCCTTTTGTTAAACCAGCATAATCAAGAGGTGCACCCTCTCCTAAAAAAGTCTCCATATTTAAAATTTCTTTCTCTTGGCGTAAAATATTAACAACACATCTTGAAACTTTTTTAGTCTCCTCTATACTACTTCCAGCTGGTAAATCTACATAGACAGAAAATGTATTAGCACTCTTGCTTGGTAGCATTTTAGCTTTAACTAACTTTGTTGGAAACATCAGTATAGAACCCATTAATGCTAAAAGAGTAGCTATAATAACCATTAATCTTTTAGTTTTACTATATAGAGTATTATCTAAAAATCTTGCATAACCATTCATTTATCATCTCCACTTAGATTATTATTTTCTTGAATTTTATCTTTTTGAAAATGGTGTTGATGATGGTGTCTCTCTGGCTTTTTAAGCAATTTATTGCTTAAATATGGAGTAAATATATATGCAACAAATAGTGAAGCAACCAATGCAACTGGCACATTATATGGAATTGGTTTCATAAATTCACCCATCATTCCACCAACAAACGCCATTGGAACCATTGTTAAAATAATTGCAAAAGTTGCAATATTAGTAGGAGCTCCAACCTCATCTGTTGCTGTAATTAAAATTTCATCTAACTCTCTATCTACAACATCGTGTCCGTGAAGATGTCTATGAATATTCTCAATTACAATAATAGCTGCATCAACTAATAATCCTAAGGATAATAAAAATGCAAATAGAGTAATCCTATTAATAGATTGACCAGTAATATATGCAATAAAAAGTGTAATTGCTAAAATAGCAGGAACTGTAAAAGTAACGATAAGAGACTCTTTCCAACCTAAAAAGAAAATCAACATTACAGCAATAATTATAATTGTAATTACTAAATGGTGCATTAACTCATTAACAGCTTCATCTGCTCTCTGACCATAATTTCTAGTTAATACATATCCTATTCCAAGTTCACTAAATTCATCTTCCATCTTTTTTATAACATGAGAAGTTGTATCATTTGAAACAAATACAGCATTTGTACCTTTAAGTTTTGAGACATTTAGAGTTATTTGAGAAATCGGGTCACTCAATTTATCTTCATAATCTGTTTTAAAAGATATTTCAGCAGATTTAAAATTTTGAATATCATAACTTCTCTCAACTCTTGCAACATCTCTTAAATAAATCGGTGAGCCCATATATTGAGCAACTATAACATCTCTAACATCATCAATATCTTCAATAGCATTTTTAACTCCAAACATAACAATTTGATGACTTTTAGTTCTACCTTTAACCTCTGGAACATTTACAGCTAATGATTGAATTGCCATCATAATTTGTCCTAAAGAGAGATGATAGCCCGATAATTTATATAAATCTACAAAGACATTATATTGCTCTTTATGTCCACCTTTTAGAGTTGTTTTAGATACATTTTCAATTCCATTAATCTCTTGTTGAAGTTCTCTTAACTTTTGATAAAGCTCAACTCTATTTAATTTTGCATCTGGTTTTAAATAGAATGCAAATGTTAAAATCGGAACATCAATATCAATATCAAATGGTTTAACATAAGGTTGCATTGCACCTTTTGGAAGTTGATCCATATTCTGCATAACTTTATCATAAAGTTTTAAATTTGAAAGCTCTCTATTTTCTCCAATTTTATACATAGCATTTAAAATTCCAACATTATCAGTTGCAATTCCCCAAATATGGTCAATTCCACTAATTTCTCTAAGTCTTCTCTCTAATGGCTCAACTATAACATTTTCAATTTCTGTCGGAGATGATCCAGGAAGAGGGACAATTACAGCTCCGCCACTAATCGCAATTTGAGGGTCTTCCTCTCTTGGCATAACTTCAAGAGCTATATATCCAATTAATAGTAAAAATATAGCAAAAACAGCAGTTAATGGGTTATATATAAATGTCTTGGCAAGCTTTCCCGCACTATCTGTAACTTCTATATGTTTGATTCTCTTTTCACTCATATCACCTTCCTAGTCATCATTATTATGTAAACAATTTTTGATTTTAATTTTGCCATTATATCATCATTTTTTTAATTTTCATAGACTGTTAAAGAGTTTAAGTTAGGCTTATTTATAGAAATTTGAAAAGATTTTAAAGGAGTAATCTTTGAAGATTTTGTTGATATTCTATAGACTGACTCATAGCATAACTACCAGCTTGAATTAATAAACTTCTCTTTTTAAAATTTACTAATTCAACACTCATATCTACATCTTTTATTTGTGAAGCTGCTGCTAAAACATTCACCCTCATAATTGACATATTATCTATTGAATATATTAATTGATTTACATTTGAGCCAATTTCACCTCTAATTTTATCTAAATACTTCATAGAACTATCTGCTACATCCATATACATCATATAAAATTTAGGTCTTTGTAACATTGAAGTACTTAAATTTTCATATGATCCAATTGCCATATTTTGGCTATAAGTTAAATTTTGATTTTTCAAGTCAGCTAGATTTAATCTAGCTTCATATTTAGTGTTAATTTCTAAATCAGAACTTACAACTTCACTTGCTATATCAGTTGAACTAAGTTTAGTAAGTGTTAAATTTCCATAATTTGAACCTTTTCCTGTCTTAAAAAACTCTATGGCAGTTCTAACAGTTCCACTATTTGTATAAAAATCTATATAATTATTTTCAACACCGCCCACAATAATATCATCACCTGTAATACTCTCTAAACTAAGTCTTCCAATAGAATCAACCACAGCCTCCACACCAGTTTGAGCTCCTACATTATTAATAGCATCTTGAAGTTTACCATTACTATCCATATTATCTACATTTGAAACAGGTGGAATAACAACCCCATTAACACTAAATCCAATTACATCACCAGTTGCCACTACATCTTGAGTCGTTGTGATAATATTTGAAAATCCCATAGAGTTAAGTTGTGCTCCACTAATTAAAATACCTCTTCCGTCTATACTTTTAAAAGTAAGTTTTCCATCAGTTTCAACAAAAGCTTCAACACCTGTTTTATCTGTTATACTATTGATGACATTAACAACTAAACCCTCTGGATCTCCTCTAGCTATTCCTGAAATAAAACCTATTCTAACACCATTAATTGAGAGACTTAAAACATCACCACCTCTTATTAAATTTGAGGAAGTAAGAGAGTTTGTCCAAGTGGCTTTAACTCCAGTTTTAGATGAATTTCTATTGATAACTTCGGCTAAAACACCAACACCAGTCCCTTGAGTTGTTGATATTGTAACACTTTCAGATGATATATCATTTCCTATGCCAATAGAGCTAAAATTAAAAGATAAATTACCCTCTGCTGAAATAATATTTGTTTCATAAGTGACATGTCCTATTTTTGAAGAGTGTGTTGAATTTATAGAGAGAGTCATATTTTGATTATATCCACCTATACTAAATTTTTTATTTGTATAGCCTCCATTTAATAAATTTTGTCCATTAAATGTAGTAGTAGTAGCTATATTATCTAAACTATCTATTAATTTAGTAATATCGGAATTTATCGCTTTTAGAGTTTGAGAGCTTTGCCCATCTTGTGAGGCTTGAGTAGCTTTAACTTTTATTGTATTTAAAATTTTAACTTGTTCATTTATTGCTTTATCAGCTATCTCCATAATAGCTACTGCATCATTAGCATTTTTAATTACTTGACCTAAAGTGCTACCTTCAACTTTTAACTTATTAGCAATCATAAGTCCAGAGGTATCATCTGAGGCTTTATTGATTCTAAGTCCAGAAGATAACCTAGTTAAAGAATCATTCAATGATTTTTGATTTTTACTCAAATTTACACTATTCATAGAAAAAAAATCTGCATTTACTCTAAAACTCATAAGCTAACCCCTCCTACATCCTTGTAGAGTCACTATCATTTAACTATTCTAACTTAAAATACTTATATATATATAAAAAAAAGAAAGTTTTAAATAATAGCTTCTATCTTTTCATATAAATTCAAAATTTGAGACTTTTTAGTATAAAAACTATTTTTATTAGTTATTAAATGAGCTGATGAATTCATAATATCCTCAGTCACCTTTAAACCATTCTTTTTCATAGTTGTTCCAGTCTCTACAATATCAACTATCGCATCAGCTAAACCGACAATTGGTGCTAATTCAATTGAACCATAAAGTTTTATAATTTCAACTGCCATTGCCCTTTTAGAGAAATATTTTTTAGTAATATTTAGCATTTTGGTAGCTACTTTTATCTCAGGTTTAGAAAAATCTAACTCATCTTCATTTTTAATTCCAATACAAACTTTGCATTTACCTATTTTTAAATCAAGTAAATTTATTAAATCTAACTCTTTCTCTTCTAACACATCAAGCCCAACAATTCCAATATCGGCTGAACCGTGATATACATAAGTTGGAACGTCTTGATTTCTAACTAATAAAAATTTAAAATCATCCACTATTAAAATTAATTTTCTATCTTCAAATATAAATTTTTTATTAAAAATTTTTTCAAAAATTTCTAGTGTCTCTTCTGCAATTCTACCTTTTGGAAGTGCAACTGTAAGCATTTAATACCTTTTTTTTATTTATATTATTTTATAATTTATTATCTTTTATAACTCTTATGTTAATTTGTTATCCCTTTTTTCAAAACTTAAAAAATATCTTCTGTCATATTTTTTATTTTAAATAATTTATTTTTGAGTTTTGTTAATGTGTTTTTTGATACACATTTCAAGAGTTCTATAATCTCTATTATATCTTTTTCATCACTATATTTATCTAAATCTATAATTAATATCTCTTTATTTTTATAATCAATACTTAAATTATTTGTAAAAATTTTATCTAAAGAGATATTTTGAGTTAAACATAATTCAATTATTTGTTTATATGGTAGACTTTGTCTAACTTTTCTTTCTGAAAATGAACCTCTATTTAAACCTAATCTTTCCGATAACTCCTTATCGGTATCAATTTTTAATTCATATTTTAAATTATTAATAATTATATTAAATTCAATATTTTCTAGCATTTACATTCCTATGATAATTTTTTATTGACAATATGTAATGTTTTATGTATAATTTCTAAATTCACAAAAGATTTAAATAAGATTTACTAAGTAGATTTTTTTTAAATCTTCGGATTTAACTTTTTTACCCAACTCCGAACGATTTGCACTCAAAGGAGGTGGGTAAATTGCGTAAACTAAATAATCCAAATATAGGAATCCATAATGAACAAAGTTCAACCTTCAATTTTATCAAATTTAACATTAAAAAATAAAATTATAGAAGACATAGTAAGAGATTGTGATTTTACTGAAGATTTTGTAGAAAAACACTATCAAACATTTTTAAAATATGCAGATATAAAAATAGAATTAATTCAACAACATTCTGAAACTCCATTTGAAAATTTTAAAATATACAATGAACTACAATTTGAACAATCTAAATATTTTTTATATTTAAATTATCTATTTGAAGAAGAGGTGACAAATAAAAAGTAAAATAAAAAATATTTTATAATTTATTATCTTTTATAACTCTTATCATAGAATTAAAAATCAAATTTTTATCATAAATAGAGTTTATAAAAAATTTAGATAAAAATTGACCATCACCACCAGTAAAATATATTTTATTATCTTTTGAAATATCTTTAATAATTAAAATAGTAGATTTTAGAGAGGCATAACTTAAAGCGTCGATTGTATTTTGTGGAAGTTTATTTAAATTAACTTCTCTATTTAAATCAAAATTTAATTTATTTGAAATAGAGTTATAATTTTTTTTATGGCTTAAAAGCCCTAAAAGAATACTCCCACCTAAATGAGTGGAATTTTGCATTACATCAATTGTAATTGCACTTCCTGCATCAACTACAACACCATTACTTATATTTAAACAAGCAAAAACTCTATCAATACCTAAACCATTATAACTTGTATTAAAATTAATACGCTTAGATAAATCTATTAAATTATTACTCTCTTTTAATTTTAGTGTAGCACTATTATTTACACTAATATAGTAAATTTTTTTATTAAATAGTTGTGGTGTTTTATCTACACTCTCTTTAAAAATTTCACCATCTTTATAAAAATGATAAAAACTATTTCCAATATCACAAAGTATCATTAAGCCTCTTTTTTAATTAATTGAAAAATAAAAAATATTTTATAGTTTTGATAAACTCTCTTATATATTTATAATAGTATAATTTTAAAAATTAATTTACACTACAATTAAAAAAGGATAAATATGGAATTCGTATCAACTACTAAAGCACCTCAAGCAATTGGTCCATACTCTCAAGCTGTAATTGCAAATGGAATGTTATTTTCATCAGGTCAAATCGCACTAACGCCAGAGGGTAAAATGCTTGAAGATGATATTACAAAACAGACTAAACAAGTTTTAACCAACTTAAGTAATGTTTTAAGTGAAGGTGGAAGTAGTTTAAACAAAGTTATAAAAACAGGAATTTTTTTAGCTAATATGAATGATTTTGCAATTGTAAATGAAATTTATGCAGAGTTTTTTGGTGAACATAAACCAGCTAGAAGTACAGTAGCAGTTAAAACTCTTCCTAAAAATGCTTTAGTTGAAATAGAATGCATAGCTTTAGTTTAAATATTTAAAATTTTTTTCTCTCCTTTATATAAACTTCAAAACTTAGCACACAATTAGCACACAATTAGCACATATTAATGTTAAAGTTTTAAAATTAAAAAAAGGAGACGATTTTATGAAAGTAGTATTAAAATTAGTAAACAGATTAAGTATTATTATAAATAATCTACTATTTGCTGAATTTAAATATCAGAGAAGTTATAAATAAAGAGTAATTGGTGAGTTTAATTTATGATTAAAATATTCATTTCATTAATTATATTTTTTAATTTTGTATTTGGAAGCGATTTATTAATACATTCAAAAGTATTTACCCATATATTAAATTATGATAGAAATTTAGATAAAAAGATTATTGATAAAGAGATAAAATTTATTATTATTTATAACAACGCCTTAGAAAACGATGCAAAAAATTTAAAAAATTTTATCCTCAAAAAATATAAATCTATTAAAAATCATCCACTAAATATAGTATTAATTAAAGAGAATAATGTAAAAAAAGATTTAAAAGATGCAACTGCAATTTATCTATTTAATTTAAGTGATGAGATACTTGATTTTGTAATAAATTTTGCGACTAAAAACCATATTTTAACTTTTGCAAACAAATTAGAGATGTTAAAAAGAGGCGTATCAATTGCACTCTCTGCTGATAGAAGAGTAAAACCAATTATTAATAAAAAAATAATTAAAAAATCAGATATACAACTTAATTCAACTCTATTAAAAGTTTCGAAAATTTATGAATAAAAACAGATTTTTTTCAATCGGAAATAAAATTAGTGTTATCGTAATAATACTATTTGTTGTTATAATAACTCTTTTTTATCTATATAACAACTTTATTACTTATCCAACTTTGCAAGAGGAAAAAGTTAATAGAATTAAAGAGATAGCATCTTTTTTTAGAGACGATACTCTCATTATGTTATCATTTGAAGATTTAGAGGGAGTTACAGATGTGCTTAAAAAAATTGATTCTATTGAAAATATATTAAAAATGGATATAAAAGATAGAAATAATAGATTAATTACAACTTACTCAAAAATAGATATTGAATCTACAAAGAGTAGATTTTTAAATGAAATTAAATTAATTAATAAACCAACTCCACATTTTTTATATTTTTATAATTTAGATAAAAATTACTATATGGTTATTTACTACTCTGCAAAATCATATTTAGAAACTATTAATGATTATCAAAAATTTACAATATTAATTTCTCTTTTAATTTTAATTATAATATCTATATTTTCTATTTTAATTAGAAGATTACTATCTCCATTTACAAAATTAGCAAATACTATCTATAATTTAAACTTTGATAATTTTAAATCTTTTAAATTAGAAAATAGTTACTTTAATGATGAGAGAGGTTTAATTATTAACTCTATCCAAAATATGTTAGACAAAATAGAATCAACTTTAAACAGAGTTAAAAATGAAATAGAAAAAAATCGTCAAAAAGATAAATTGATGTTTCAACAAGCAAGACTTGCACAGATGGGTGAAATGATTGGAAATATTGCACATCAATGGAGACAGCCATTAAATGAGATTGGATTAGTAATTCAATCATTTGAACTTGCTTATTTTAAAGGTAAATTAAATGAAAAATTTATAGAAGATAGGGTTGCTGAGGGAGATGAATTAATAGAAAATATGTCAAATACAATTGATGATTTTAGAAACTTTTTTTCACCAAATAAAGAAAAACATAACTTTAAATTAAATAAAGCAATTAAAAAATCTATTCAAATGATAAAAGCATCACTTATAAATAATAATATAACTTTAATAGAGTGCTTAGATAATGACATTAAAACATTTGGATATGAGAATGAATTTGAGCAAGTTATTTTAAATATATTATCAAATGCAAAAGATATATTGCTTGAAAAAAATACATTAGAAAAAGTAATTTTAATTCAAAGTAAGGTAGAATTAAGTAATGATTTAAAATATGCTTTAATTGAAGTTTATGATAGTGGCAATGGAATTAAAGAGGAGATAATGGATAGAGTGTTTGAGCCATATTTTACAACAAAAGAAGAGGGAAAAGGTACAGGAATTGGTCTCTATATGTCTAAAAATATAATTGAAAATATGCACGGAAAACTCTCCATTTTAAATAGAGAATTTAAAATTAATAAAAAAGTCTATTTTGGTGCATACTTTTCAATTAAGATTCCAATATAAAGTTATGATTATGAAAAGAGATATTTATTTAATTATATTAATGTTAATTTCACTTAGTCATACAAATAGTTACTCTAGTGAAGCACTATCAGATATTTTACAAGAAGCCGAAGATATTGCAACAGAGAGTAAACTTAATATTAAAGATATGCCCTCTGCCATTACAGTTTTAAGAGAAGATGATTTTGAAAAAGTTGGTGCAAAAAATCTTTTTGAAGCTCTTGCTTTAATCTCTGGAGTTGAATTATCAATGTTATCAAATGGTTGGTTATTTCCTGTAATTAGAGGACAAAGAAGTGCTTTTTTATCAGGCTTTGATAAAATAAAATTCTTTATTGATGGAATTGCAGTAAATGATACAACAAGAGGAACATCACATTTTTATTTAAACTTTCCAATAGAGTTAATTGATAGAATTGAAGTTTTTCGTGGAGGAAATTCAGCATTATATGGAAGTGGTGCATATTCTGGTGCAATTCATATTATTACAAAAACAAAAACAGTATCTAACAATAATAATATATTTATAAGTAGTGGAAGTGGAAATAGAAATAGAGGTGGAGCAAATTACTCTTTAAACGAAAATGGCTTATCACTTAAATTTGATGTCTATTATCAAAAAGAGGATAATCAAAATGATTCAACACCTGTTACATTGGATTCAGATAAAGGTGAATTTGAGATAAATAGTGGAAAATCTGATGAGAGTATTAATGATTACTCAATTGGGATATATGCAAAAAAAGATAACTTTAGTATATATACCCGTTTAAAAAATCAAAAGAGTGGAAACTATTTTGGAATTTATGAGATATTAGAAGATAATCCTCAAGAGCAAAATCAAAAATCTTTTCTTTCAGAGTTTGAATATAAAAATACTATCTCTTTTGGTGATTTGACTTTTAAATCAGGAATAAATATCTTTGAAAATAAAGCTATGTTTGAAGTTGTTCCAAAAGAGTTCGGATATTATAATAGTTCAGCTAAAGAGATACCAAATAATGGATTGTTATCTGGAAATAACTATAAAGATAAAACACTATATTTTGATACTTCATTTAAATTTAAAAAGTTTTATAATAATGATTTAAAAATAGGTGTAAAAAAAGAGTATATTAAATCTATTGAAAATGAGTATCTTTATAATAAAAATTTTGAAGATGAGATATTAAAAGGGATATATATAAAACCAAATTCAGAAATAGATAAACTATCTCTTTATCTCCAAAATATTTATGAGGTTAATGAAAACTTTGATATTTCGCTATTTACAAGATTTGATAATTATAAGAAATATAAATCTCAATATAGTTTACAAATTGGTGGAATTTATAGAATTAATGATGAGTTTAAAATAAAAAGTGTCTTTAATAGAGCTTATAGATTACCATCTTGGAGTGAACAATTAACATCTGCACTTAGTAGTGAAAAATCTAAAGGAATTGAGGCTAGTTTAATTTATGAAAATATATTAAAAACAACTTCACTGCAAATAAATGTTTTTAGTTATACTTTAACAGACACAATTGACGCGTATAGTGTTCCGTCTGTTACTGATAGCACAAGAGTTAGGGATATACAAAAACGAAATGTAAATATTGATTCTGTTCAAGCAAGACTTAGAGGAATAAATACTCCATTTACTCTAAAAGATGAAATTTTAGAAAAAAGTGAAATTTTAGATAGTCAAGAAAATTTAAATGTAGAGAACACTGATATAGAGGAAGATTTGACAGAACCTATAATTACAACTACAAATGAAATTGAAGGAATAGTATCTCCACACGAAGTTGTAGTAATCATAGAATCTGATGATACTAGCGAAGTTGGAATCAATATAGAACCAACACTAGAACCAATAATAGATTCTATTCCTACTGAAGAAGTTATTATAGAACCTATTCCTACTGAAGAAGTTATTATAGAACCTATTCCTACTGAAGATAATATTGAAGAACCTATTCCTACTGAAGAAGTTATTATAGAACCTATTCCTACTGAAGATAATATTGAAGAACCTATTCCTACTGAAGATAATATTGAAGAACCTATTCCTACTGAAGAAGTTATTATAGATTCTATTCCTACTGAAAATAATATTGAAGAACCTATTATAAATGAAGATATAGAACCAACTGAAACAAATATTGAAATTGAGAATAGTAATACCGTAGAAGTTACAGATGATATTTCAACAAATGGAGTTGATATAAAAACTGAAGAAAAACCTCAAGAGGTGAAACCTGACATAACTCAACCAATAAATAATAATAATAATAATATTGTAGTTAATACTAACACAACAACAGAAGATGATAGTGGTGTACTTCCGACTATAACATCAACTCCTACACAAAATGAAACAGCAGAAGAGATAGATGAAGTAGTTGAGGATACCCCCCAAGAAATTTCAAGTTTAGAATATTTTTTTAAAAATATCAATAAAATAAGGACTACAGGAATTGAAATTGAGTATTCACACTCTTTAAATAGAAAAAATCATATAGATTTAAGTTATAGCTTAGTAAAGTTAGAAAACTCTCAAAGTGCCACATATTTACCAGATTCTACACAGACTTTAATTAAAGGTGTTTACACATACTCACCAATGCCAAATTTAAGATTTCATACTTTTGTAAATTATAGAGGTGAAATTGAAAAAGATTTACACTCAAATGAGATAAAATCTTTTGTAAGTTTAGATGAAAACATCGTATGGCAACAAAATGCCAATAACTATTATAGTTTAAGTATTAAAAATTTACTCAATAAAGATATAAGATATAACTCAATTACTGGTTTACAACCTAATGGTTTAAAGAGAGATGGTCGAGTTATATTTTTCTCATATAAATATCAATTTTAAAGGTTATTAATTATAATGAAAGATATAGATTTCAAGACTCTAAAAAGTTTAAATATTTTATATGTTGAAGATATCAGTGGTATTAGAGAAAAGATGGCTCTAAATTTAGAGGATTTTTTTAATAAATTTATTGTGGCAAGTAATGGAGTAGATGGATTAGAAAAATTTAAATCAAATGAAATTGATATTTTAATTACTGATATTAAAATGCCTAAAATGAGTGGTTTAGAGTTAATTGAAGAGATTAAAATGGTTAGTGATGTTCCGTGTATTATCACAACAGCATTTAAAGAAGTTGAATATTTACAAAAAGCAATAGATTTAGGAGTTGATGGATATATCTCAAAACCTATTAAAACTAAAAATGTATTAAAAATTATATCAAAAGCTTCAATTAAAATTATAAAAGAGAAATTAGAGTTAGAGCTTTTAGATATAAATTTAAATCTTCAAAAAAAAGTTGATAATAAAATTCAAGAGTTAATTATAAAAGATAAATTAATGACTTCGCAATCAAGATATGCACTTATGGGAGAAATGATAGATGCAATAGCACATCAAATAAGACAACCTATATCTATTATTGATATGTTAGCTTTTGGTATTTCTAAAGAGGCATTAATTAAAAAAGAGAATTTAAATTTAGAAATAGAATATTTTGATGAAATTGCATCAAAAATTAATATTCAAAATGAACACTTAAACACTACAATTGATGAATTTAAAAATTTTTTTAGAGAAGACAAAAAAGAGGAGATATTTGATATTGATGATTTAATACATTCTGTACTAATTTTAATAGAGGATGAATTTGCTAAAAATCATATCTCCATTAATTTAAAAATAGAAGATAATATTAAATTAAAAGGATTTTTTAACCAATTTAAACACTTGATTTTAAATCTATTAAATAACTCTAAAGACTCTTTTATAGAAAAAAACATTGAAAATAGAGATATAGAGATAGAAGTATTAAAAGAAAAAGAAAACATATTTATCTATTTACGAGATAATGCCGGTGGAATTGATGAACAAATTTTACCAAATATTTTTAATTTAAATTTTACTACAAAAGAGGAGAATGGAACTGGTGTTGGGCTTTATCTCTCAAAAATGATATTAGAGAAGATAAATGGAAAAATAGGAGTTAAAAATAATTTACTTAATAATCACAAAGGTGTTGAATTTAAGATTATTATTTAATTACTTAAACTTTAAAGTGTGCTGTAATTCTTTTTAGAGATAAACTATTTTGACTTAGAGTATCTATAATATTATTTACTTTACCTATCGAATTTTTAACAATATCTGTAATATTTATTTGATTATTTACAGTTTTTGTTATCTCATCTGATTTTACTCTAATGCCTAAAATATCTTTTTGGATAGTATTAAAAACACTGCTTGTCTTATTAATAGCATTAAATCCTTCACCTATTTTATCCATTCCATAACTTGCACTCTGAACTGCACTATCTGAATTATTTTTTAAAATATTAATTCTCTCTTCAATTGATTTAATAGCATTTTGTGTTTTTTCTGCTAAAAGTCTAACTTCATCAGCAACAACTGAAAATCCTCTTCCGTGCTCCCCTGCACGACTCGCTTCAATTGCTGCATTTAATGCGAGTAAGTTTGTTTGATCTGCTATATCATTTATGACTCCAAGGACTGAACCTATCTCTCTAACATTTAAATTTAACTCTTCAATATTTACTTTAAAATTTGACATCATATCATTTAAATCTTTCATATCATTTACAACAATGTTTAATGACTTAATTCCGTCACTTGACAAACTCTCAACTGTATAAATTGCTTTTGTTGTCTCACTTACACTACTTGAAATTAAATTAACACCATTTAATAACTCTTGATTTGAATTTAAAAATTCACTATTACTACTATTTAGAGTAGATAGAGATTTTTCTATATGAGTTGAAGTACTTTTTAACTCATTTGTAAAAGTTTTTAAATCTTCAACCATTTTAGAAATAGCGTAACCTAACTTATCTCTCTCATCTTTTGGAGTTACTGTTTTAGATAAATCTCCACTAGCTACGCTTTCAGCTACAATAGAGACTTCTTGTAACTCTTGTGCTAAAACATTAAATATTCTTGCTATATCTCCAGCTTCAGTTCCAATTTCAACTTCAACTTTTTTTACAAAATCTCCGTGCTTTACCATATAGTCAATTGCATCATAAGTATCTAATAGTGACTGTTTTGCACCGTGTTCCGATTCGTTTAATCCTCTTGTTTCATAATGTGGAGGCACTCTTAAATTATTAGTTATTTTAAGTATTCCAAATAGAATTAAACCTGCAATAATAGCCCAGAGGAAAACTGCAAAAGCACCTAATCCCTGAATTAATAGTTGGTCTATATGTGAGCCTAAAGGAAGTGCTTCAACTGGAGCAAAAAGAGCTAATGCAACAGTTCCCCAAGCACCAGCAACTCCGTGAACGGGAATTGCACCAATTGGATCATCTATTTTTAAATAATTTAGTAAAATTGATTCAGCTAAATGAACTACAAGCCCTGCTCCAATTCCAATATATAATGCACCAATTGGCTCAACAACAGCACATCCTGCTGTGATTGCTACAAGCCCTGCTAAAGAGCCATTTATTAACTTTATAACTTCTGCCCTACCTGTCATTAAATGTGAAACTATAAAACTTACAACTCCAGCAATAGCTGCCGCTAAAGAGGTATTTAGCACAACTTTTGCAATACTTCCATCTCCTACAAGTGTGCTGCCTCCATTAAATCCAAACCAGCCAAACCATAATATAAAAACTCCGACAGTAGCCATTTGCAAGTTAGTCCCAGGTATATCTAAAACATTACCTTTCTCATCAAATCTTCCAATTCTAGGCCCTAGCATCCAAGCTCCAACCAATCCTACCCAAGCTCCAAGCCCGTGAACTACAGTTGAACCTGCAAAATCTACAAATCCCTTTTCAGCCAACCATCCTCCATCACCCCAAATCCAGTGACCTGAAACTGGATAGATAAGCCCTGATAAGACAAATGAAATTAAGAGATAACCTCCAAATTTCATTCTCTCAGCTACTGCACCTGAAACTATTGTAGCGGCAGTTCCGGCAAAAACTGCTTGAAACATAAAAAAAGCATAATCATAAGGTTTATTAAATCCATCAAGTAAAAATCCAGTACTTCCCATAAAACCTAGATAGTCAGCTCCAAACATTAAAGCAAAACCAATTAAAAAGTAAGCAATTATTGCAAAGGTTAAATCACTAAAATTTTTAACTGCAACATTAATTGAATTTTTTGCCCTAACTAAACCAGCTTCAAATGCTGTAAAACCTGCTTGCATTAAAAATACTAAAGCAGTAGCTATAACTATCCAGACAATGTCTAAATTTTCTTGTGAAGTTTCAGTTGCAAAAAGATTAAAAGATAATATAAACAAGATTAAAACTACTCTAATAAACACTACTTCCTCCAATAAAATAAATTTTTGTTATATCTTATACAATATTTTTAAAGATAAAAGTATAGTTTTATTGATTAAATATTAGGCAATTTTTTGCATTTGATTTGAACTTATAAATTATAAAAATTTATAATAATAAAAAGATTTAAAGTTAAAATATAAGATTAACATAATATTAGTTAATCTTATATTTTATCCTCCTCCTACAAAATTTAGTAATTCAACTTTATCACTCTCTTTTAATTTAAAACTATTCCAATTCTGTTTTTTAACAACTTCTGTATTTACAGCCACTGCCATAACTTTATTCTCAATATCTAATTTATGAATAACTTCTAAAAGTGTTAAGTTATCACTAAATTTTAAATTTTCACCATTAATTATCAATTTCAAATTTTGCTCCTTTAGTAATAGGTAATAAAAACTCTGCTACACCCATTCTCTTTTTAGCAAAGGCTAAATCAAAGGCTGTATGTCCATTTAAATTTTTGATATTAGGGTCAGCCCCAACTAAAAACAGAAATTCTACTATATCAACAGCACCTTTAAAAGAGGCTTGATGAAGTGGTGTTATGCCATAATTATTTTGGATATTTACATCAGCTTCATTTTTTACTAAAAACTTAACCATTTTAAACAATCTCTGTCCAGATGCATAATGCAGAGGTGTTAAACCATTTTTATCTTGTGCATCTACATCCGCACCATTTGTAATTAAAATTTTTACAAATTCAAAATTTCTCATTTTAACAGCCATATGAAGTGGTGTTATTTCAGCTTTACTTTTAGAATTTATATCTATATTTTTCTCTATATTAATATTTTCAATTAAACTTAATAATTCCTCTTTATTTTCAGAATATATGGCTTCGTGCATAGAACTCCAACCATTTTTTCTATCTGCATTAATATAATTTAAAATTAATATTAATATTAATAAATACTTCATTAATTATCCTTTTTTGGTAAAATTATTTTAAAAATTGCTCCTAATTCTGTATTAGAAACAGTAATCTTTCCTGACATATTACCTTCGATTATCATTTTTGACATATAAAGACCAATTCCTGTCCCTTTGCCCTCATCTTTTGTAGTAAAGTATGGTTCAAAAATTTTATCTATTATCTCTTTATTAACTCCTCCTGCATTATCTTCAAGTTCTATAATAAAATTTAAATTATTACCATATATATTAATTATTATTTTAGCATTTTGAACTTTTCTATCTATTAAAACATCCTTTGCATTACTCAATAAATTTAATATTACTTGTGAAAATTCGTTTGGATAACCATATATAATATAAATATTTTTTGCCTTTATCTCTACACTAATATTATTATTTTTTAAACTAGCTTCTATTAATTGTAAGCTATCATTAATTGCTTTATAAATATTAAATTTTTCTTTTATCTTATTTGGTTTAAAAAAGTTTCTAAAGTCATCAATAGTTGTACTCATTTTATTGATTAATTTCATTCCTTTAGTAACTATTCTATCAACTTGCTCATCATTTAATTTACCTCTTTGATAACTAATTTGAACATTTTGAAGTACAAGTCCTAGTGCATTTAATGGCTGTCTCCATTGGTGTGCAATATTTCCAATCATTTCACCCATCGCAGCTTGACGAGACTGTTCTATTAAAAGTTTATCTTTTTCTCTGCTCTTACGAACTTCTATTTTAACTTGGTTTTTAAGGTTTTTATTTATATCCTCAAGTTTGTATGTATACTCATTTATCTTTTCAATCATAACTTTTGCAGAGTTATTTATAATAGCAATCTCATCCTCACCACTTATTTTATGAATAGTAAAATTTTTCTTTTTAGGAGAAAAATCTTTCATTTTATGGGCTAAATTTTTAAGGGGCAGTAGTGTTAAATGTGAAAAATATAGAAGTAGAGTAAAAAATATTAATGAAATTACAATAGGAATAGATATATATAATATATATTCATTAATCATATTTTTATAGTTTTGATTTGAATATACTATATTTATTAAAGCTATTTTAGTATTACTAAATGGGTCTAAAATATCCTCTTTTTGATGAAAATGATTTACTATATTTTTATTAAATATATCTTTATACTCATCTTTTGAATATTTTAAATAGATAATTTCATCATCTTTGATAATTTTAACAGCTAATATATTATTATTTTTGAATAGTAAATCTAGTGTTTCAGAGAGTTCAGAGAAACCAAAACTTAAATTTAGTGCAAGTACAGGATTGATAGTGTCAAGTAAAATTTTTACTTTTTCCATTTCAGAAATTTTAAAATTTTTATCTGCTATAAAAATATTTATAAAACTTAATGAAAGTATAGTTAAAATAAAAAATATTGAAAATGTAAGCCCTAATTTAATGATAATAGATGATTTATTCATATAACTTTGAAATTTTTAGTAGTGTTGAAATTGGAGCTATACCATTCTCTTTCATACTTTTTAAATTTAAATATGGTTTTACTTTTTTGCCAATATGAAGGGACATATTAATACCAAACTCAAGATAAGTTTTATTATTTGAAAAAGTGATATAACTTCTCTTTTTTGCAGAATCTACTATATCTAATATATTCTCTTTTGAAGTATCTAATAAATATATAAGTGTTGATTTATCTTCTGTTTTTATAAAGTCATCATATTGAATTAATTTAATTTTTATTTGAATATTTTTAATACCATTTTTATATCTTTTTTTTATTAGTTTTTTTAATTTTTGAGCAATATATTTATCACCATTATTATAGAGTATTGAAATTAATACTTTTGAATCTATTAATTTATCTTTAAATTTCAAATCCATAAGTACTAATTTTGGTAAAATATTTGCATGCATATCTAAAATTAAATCACTATAATCGCCTGCTCTTGCAAAAAGATTATAAATTAATAATAAGATAAGAAAAATATTTCTCACTTATAAAACCTTTTATAATTATTAATTTATAATTTTAACAAAATATTTTATAAAAAATAATAAAACATTAACCTTTTAGTTAAATTAATTTAAAAAAACTACTTCCACTCCCACTAAATAAAAAATCTTTTTTTGCATAATCTTTTAATTCTGGATAAAGTGCTAATGCTGGAATGTATAAATCATTAGCTTCATCTATATTAAATTTTTCAAAAACTTCACTACTTTTTAAATTTTTAAATTTAGCTATATCGTACATATCACTTGTCTCTTTATAAAAATTTTTTCTAAAAGTCTGATACACATCTTTTGTATTACAATATATTTTTGGTGTGATAATATTAACATCAAGTGCTTCTTCGTTAAACTCTTCTACAATTTCACCAATCCCACTCACATTTGCACTCTCTATATCATATAGGAAAAATGGTACATCAGCCCCAACTTTTGAACCAACTTTTACAAGCTCTTCAATAGATAAACCTAAATTTAAATTATCATTTATCATCTTTAAAAATGTAGAAGCATTACTACTTCCACCACCTAAACCACTCCCCTCAGCAATAAGTTTAATAACACTTACTTTATTATATTTAAAAAACTCTTTTATATCTAAATTATTTGTATATTTTAACAACTCTATATAAGCTTTATATATTAAATTATGCTCTGTTTTACACGAAAAATCTCCTTCAATATTAAAAGAATCTTCTCGTGATGGTATAAATTCAATTTCATCAAAATAGTTTTTAATTAACATAAATCTCGAAATCAATTTATGATAGTTGTTTTGTCTACCTGTAATTTTTAAAAATATATTTACTTTAGCATAAGATTTCACTTATCACTCTTAATTTTAATTTTACTTTGAAGCTCTTTTAGAGCATTACTATCAGCCTTTATTGTAGCTTTTTTATTTTCATTTTCAATTGCTATTTTCAACTCTTCTCTTAAAATTAGACAATCACTTGGTGCATCAAATCCAAGTTTAACACTACCTCTCTCAATAGATATTACTTTTACAATAATATTTTCTCCAATAATTACACTCTCATCATCTTTTCTTGAAAGAACTAACATATTTCCATCCTATTTAAAAGATATTTTACACTCTCTTCTCTTATTTCCATAATAGAAAAATAATTTTGATACCTTAGAGTATAAATACCATCTTCTTTAATTTTAAAATCATTCCTATGTAATTTTTTACCATTTTTTAAATTTTCACTATCGTTTAAATAAAAATTTTCTCTAAAATTTAAAAATTCCATTGGATTTAAAAATTTTTCATTCTCAAATTTAAATTTTCCTTCACTAACTCTCTGTAAAGAACTAAGAGTTAATGGTATATTTAATTGCTCTGATAGAATTTGGGCTATACTTCGTATATATCCACCCTCACTTACACTAACTTCAAAAGTTAAAAATGGGTGAGAATAATTTAAAAATTTTATATCAAAAATTTCCATAGTTGTTTTTTTTAACTCAACACTTTTATCTTTTCTCGCTAACTCATAAGCTCTTTTTCCATTAATTTTTTTAGCAGAGTATATAGGTGGAGTATATTCAATTTTACCTTTTAAATTTAATAAAGTATCCTCTAAAAAAGTTTTTTTAAACTTTTTTGTCTCTTCTATATTCATAACATTTTCTATATCATAAGATTTACTAGTAACTCCCATCCATATAGTTGAAATATATTTTTTTGGACTCTTTTCTAAAAATTTAAAAAGTTTTGTATAACTTCCAAATGCTACAATTAAAGTACCATTTGCAAATGGGTCAAGCGTACCTGAAAAACCAGCTTTTTTATCTTTATATTTTCTTTTTAATTTATATAAATAGTTATTTGAGCTTATAAACATAGGTTTATTTGCTACAAAAATTGCATTCATACACAACCTATTATTAAATTTACATATACACAATTGATTTTAAAATTATTAAGAGTGAATACATAGAGACGGATTATAACATAAATTCAGAAAATTTAATTTTAGAAATAGTTAATACATTTTAATAATATCAAATAATATTTCAAAAAATTTTATTCATCAATCAAGTAGCATAAAGTAACAAAAGAGATGGAGATAAATCTATTTTTTCCATATTTCTTTATTACTTAATCATTTATCTATTATTACTATTAAATTATTTTAAAAAATCACAGCAACAGCTATTGCAAAACCTCCATCGTGTGAAATAGATAATGAAGATTCTTTTATATTAAATTTATCTTTTACTCTATTAGATAATTCAAAATAAGGAGCATTTCTCTTATCTTTATAAATTTTGATATCTAAAAATCCAATTTCACTTCCAATCCCTGTTTTTAAGGCTTTTGAAATTGCCTCTTTTGCTGACCAAAAACCTGCTATTGTTTCCGTTTTTATTGCTATTTTTATTTCATCTTCACTCAAAAATCTATTTAATGCTTTATCTCCAAATTTTTTAATAAATTTTTCGATTCTAGCGATTGAGACAATATCAATGCCTATCATTATTGAATTACAAAATCAGTAAAATATACTCTCACAATTTGCCCATCTAATAATACTGCATTTAGTTGATTACTTAACTCTTTTTTCAACTTATCTTTTCCTTTTGGAGTTGAAATCTCTTCTACTGTTTTCGATGATAAAACTCTAATTACAACATCTCTAATTCTTGAATTTTTAGCTCCAAGTTCTTCTATTAAATCTTCGTCACTTAACTCTAAATCAATTGTAGTTTTTAAAAACCTTCTACCACTATCGCTTAATAAATTTACGATAAATTGCTCTAGTGGAAACATAGGTCCTATTGTTAAATCATCAAGTTGTCTTCTTTGAACTGGTTGTTGCTGTTGAGTTGTACCAGCCGTTGCTCCACCCTCTGCACTCTCATCATTTCCAGATAAAAGTAAAAAAGCTACAAGTCCACCAATTACTAATATAAGCACAATTAAAACACCTACAATAATTAAAACCATACCTGAAGATTTCTTACCACCCTCTTCTTTTTTCTCTTTTTCGTCAGCCATATAATATCTCCTAATTTTTTTGATATAATCTATTTTATATTAATCGGCAAATCTATTATTTTAAAAAGGAATTTGATTATGAAAAAAGGTATTATTTTAGCATTAACTCTATCTGCAACTCTATTTGCATCAAATACCCAAGAAAAAAGTCAGCACAAAATTATGAAAATAGGTAAAGAGAGTGCAAAAACTCTATTTAAGGCACTAGAACCTCAACTGAAGAAAAAAATTAAAAAAGAGGGTTTTGCAAAAGCTAGTGAATTTTGTGCAAATGAGGCTCAAAAACTTACAATTGAAGTAAATAAAAAATTACAAAAAGGTGTAAGTGTAAAGAGAATTAGTTTAAAAAATAGAAACCCATTAAATGCACCTGTAAATACAAATGAAGAGAGTATTTTAAAAGCATTTGATTTGTTAAACTCTTCTAGCGTTAAGTTAAAACCATTAATTGAAGAAGGAACTAATAGTTATAAATTTTATAAACCATTACTTATTAAAAAAGGTGTTTGCTTAAAGTGTCACGGAGATGAGAATACAATAAATAAAGATGCAAAAGAATTTTTTAATAAAAAATATCCAAATGATAAAGCTATAGGATATAAAATAAATGATGTAAGAGGTGCAATCGTTGTTGAAATTAATAAAAAGGTAATTAAATGAAAAAACTTATTTTACTATTTATAGCACTTTTTGCTTTTGGGGAAGATAAGTACTATTTAGATGATATAACTTCAAAAGAGGCATATGAGAAGCAGAAAAAAGGTGCGATAATTATTGATGTTAGAACTCCAACAGAGTTTTTATATACAGGTCACGGTGTTGGACATATTAATATTCCTATATTTTATATGGATGTAAAACCAAAAGATTTAAAGTATAGAATAAATTTATCGAGAGTAGAAACAAAAAAAGCTAAAGCACAAAAAGCCACTAAAATGTATAAAATAATAAATATAGAAAACAGAGATTTTATAAAAGAAGCTAAAAAAGTTATAGGCTCAAACGCTGAACAAGAAGTTATTTTAATTTGTCATCAAGGAGCTAGAAGTCAATACGCAGCAAATAAATTAGCAAATATAGGTTATGAAAATGTATACACTGCAAGTGATGGATTCATTTTTGGTTGGAAAGACTTAGGTTTACCAGCAGGTGGGATTTAATTAATCCCCCTTTTGCCTCTAATACTACGATGAGAATTTCAAAATATAAAACTCTATCTATTTGGTTCAAGATTAGATAAAAACAAAAGAGGTGGAGATATTGATATTTTAATCCTATCAAATAAAAAAATTGAGAAAAGTTATATTAGATTCGTAAAGAGAGAGTTTTATAAAAAATTTGGTGACCAAAAAATAGATATAGTAAATTTTACTTATTATGAAAAAAATAGTTTTAAAGAGTTAATTCTTTTAGAAGCTAAGGAGTTTTAAATGAATCAAAGAGAGATAAAGTTAAGAGATGAGTTAAACTCAAATATAACACTTTTAGAAAAAGCTCTTGATACTTTTATAAATACTCTTTAAATAACTAATTTTGAGAGAAGAGGCCAAAACTTTTATTGATGGAGTAAATTTAGCGGAAAAATTAGATATTATAAATAGTGCTGATGATTTAATTGACATTAGAGATATTAGAAATGAGATTGCTCACGAATACTCTATAATTGATTTAAAAAATATATTTAATGATGTTTTAAAATATGCAGTAGTTTTAATAAAAAGGATAGAGAGTACAAAAAAATATATCAAGTTTAAGTTATTTTAAATAAAAAAATTATATATTAAATAAAAATGAGGCTTTTATGGGAATCAATGATATATCTAATTTAAATGCGACTATAAGAGAAAATTTAAATCTATTTAAAAATGAACCTTTAGATGGTCTAACAATAGATAGTTTACTTACCGTAATAGATACTGCAATAAACAATTTTCACGAAAATCAATCAAATAAATTAAGAGAGATAAATAAAATAGGTATAGCAATATCACACGAAAAAGATATAAATAAATTACTTGATATGATTCTTTATAAAGCTATAGAATTTACAAACTCTGATGCAGGAACTTTGTATTTAAAGGATTCTTCTAATAAAAAACTAACTTTTACTGCTGTTCAAAATAGGAGTTTAAATATAAGATTAGGTGGAGTTGCAGAGAAAATTGATTGGAGTGCCTTAAATTTATTTAAAGAAGATTCTCAAGCAAATACTGAAATGGTAGCCGTTCTTTGTGCCTTAACAAATCGACCTTTTTTAATAGATGATGTTTATAATTATGGTTCATTTAATTTCAAAGGTGCAAAAGAGTTTGATAAAATAAATAATTATAGAACTAAATCTATGTTAGTAGTTCCAATGAAAAATAATAAAAGTCATATTATTGGAGTTTTACAATTAATAAATAAAATAGGTGATAACTCAAATGAGATAGTTCCATTTAATATAGATGATAGAGATTTAACAATTTCATTTGCATCAGGTGCTGCAACAGCAATTACAAGAGCTAGACAAGATAAATTATTAGAGTATAAAGATAGTAAAATTCAGAGACAAAAAGAGTTATTAGAAGAGTTTTTAATAAAAGATGAAGTCGAAGATGAAATTAAAAAAAAGTATATACAAGAACCAAAAGAGATAAAATCAGATAAAATTTCAGCAGAAGAGTATATGAGAGAGTTTGATAGTGATATGCTAGAGCATATTTATGAGATAGAAGAGTTAGAGATGGATTGGTTTGATATTTTAGATAGAACAGATTTTAATAGAGAAGATAAAATAAATAAAATAGGAAATATTATAATTAAATATGGCTCAAGTATAAAAATATTACTAGAGTTTAATTCTTTAGCTAATACACTTAAATCTCTCGGAGAAAACTTACTAAATTTAGAAAATTCAAATGAAGAGATAATTTCATCTTTGGATACATTTCAAAAGATTCTAGCACAGTGGAAACAGACTATTTTTATAGAAAAAAGTAGTGATAATATTCACTATTTAGATAATTCCATTATTAAGTTATGTGATGATATAAATAAGTTATAATTTTTAATTAAACAATAGGAGGTTTTTATGAAAAAAATAGTAACTCTTTTCATTCTAGAAATAGCTATTTTTGGAGCAGGTTTAACAACAGGTGTAATGAGGGTTGGTGGTGGAAATAACTTTTTTCAAATTGAGTTTAATCATACATTTTTAAATGATAAAGCGTTAGCTTTTATTAGACACTCAAAAAAATCAGATTCAGATTTTACAGAAATTTTAACTCAATATAGTTTTGAGTATTTTGAATTGAAACTTTTAGGTGTATTAAATGACACAAATAATGCTGGATATGTTGGTTTAGGTAAATCTATTTTAGAAAATGACTATCTTTTAATTTATCCTTTTGTCTATTTTGGAAAGAATGAAGGTAGTAATAATAATCTTGAAATATATGGTGGATATTTTGAATCCATTCATAGTTATGAGGGAATAAAACCTTATATTGAAATTGGAAAATCTGAAAATGTAGATTTTGCAAGATTTGGAATCTCTTATGGTTTTTAAAATAATACTTTTAAGTTTAATACTTAGTGTTACTATTTTTGCAAAAGAGTTTAAAATAGGAGTTTTGTATTGGTCTATGAATATCGCTGGTCAAGTTGCTATGAAAAATGGATTAGAACAAGTAGCAAATGGATTAAATGTAAAATTAATTCCTTTTGTAGCAGGAGATGGTATTAATGGAATTGAAAAACAGATAAAACAGTTCGATAAATTAATTGATATGAAAGTTGATGCAATTATTGTTCAACCAACAGACAATGCTGCGCTTGTCTCACCTCTATTAAAAGCAAATAAGAAAAAAATTCCAGTAATTGCTTATGACCAATATATTTTAGGTGGTGAATTAAAAGCTTTTGTAACTTCTAATAATTATCAAGCAGGTTTTTTAGATGGCGAATATGTTGCAAGTAAATTTCCCAATAATAAAAAGTTAAATATAATTTTAGTTGAATATCCTCACGTCTCTTCAACAGTTGAGAGAGTAAATGGATTTTTAGATGCTCTTTATGAGTTTAAGCAAAAATATGAAATATTAAAAACTTATGAAGCAGTTGAGCCGATACAGGGTAAAATAGTTGGAAAAGAGATTGTAAAAGATTTTCCAAAAAAAGGTTCAATAGATGTTATTTTCACTATTAATGATGGTGGTGGACTTAGTGTAGTAGAAGAACTTACTAAAGCTAAAAGAGATGAAATTTTTATAGCTACGATTGATGGTGATCCAAAGTCTGTTGAAAATATAAAAAATGGCGGATTAATTAAAATTGATTCAGCACAATTTTGTGGACCTTTAGGTGCAGAGGCTATGAAAATGACTTATGATATATTACTTGGAAAAGAAGTAGCTAATCATGTTTTAGTTCCAACATTTCCAGTGACAAAAGAGACACTCTCAATTTATCCAGGTTGGATGGGTCCAATTCCAAAAAGTTTTATTAAAACTTGGAATCCAAATAATGTTAAATGGGATTCAAAATTAAAGATAGTTAAATGAAAAATTTAGATATGTTCTTAGAACTATTTAATTTCTATCCAAATATGCAAATTTTGGAAGTTGGAGAATTAAATAAAGATATAAAAGAGACTTTAGAAAATGAGTTAAATAAATGTGATGGAAATTTAAAGCATTATAAAGGAGAGTTAGAGAGGTTATTTGAGTGTGTAGTTATATCTGATGATATTCAAATTACAGAAAAAGTTTTAAAAGATTCATATTTAAAGCTTGAGATAACAGCAGATTTAATTATTTTAGTTAAAAAAGATAGTTTAGATTTGTGGGAATTAAAAGATTTAATAGGTGAGTGTGGTTTTACTGCTGTAAATAATATAGATATCTTTGATAAATATGATTTAGTTACAGCAAAAAAACAAGAGATGTGGGTTAGGGCTTATTAGTGGATTTTGTTAAAACTAATGATGGAACTAATACTCTCTATTCAAGTGAATTTAATGAGCATTACCATAGTATTAAAGATGGGGCATTAAATGAATCACTTAATAAACATATAATACCTGCTTTTAAATATTTAAAACAAAATAATAACAATAGAGAGATAAATATTTTAGACATATGCTTTGGTCTAGGATATAACTCTCTCGCTACAATTTATTATTTAGAGGATAAATTAAATACTAAAATAAATATCTACTCACCTGAATTTGATTTAAATTTGATAAAATCTTTAAAAAATTTTGAATATCCAAAAGAGTTTGAAAAATATAAAAATATTATAAATAATATTTCAGATAATTTAAAAACCACATATAAAAATTTTACTATTAAAGTTATTAATAAAGATGCAAGAGAGTTTATAAATAGTTGTGAAGTTAAATTTGATATAATTTATCAAGATGCTTTTAGTTCCAGTAAAAACCCAACTCTTTGGAGTTATGAATATTTTAAAAGTTTGAAGTTAAAAGAGAGTGCTATTTTAACTACATATTCAATTGCTACACCTATTAGATTAACACTTTTTAATAATAATTTTCATATTTATGAAAATTTAATTTCAACTAAAAAAGCTACAATAGCCACAACTTTTAAATTAGATGATTTAAATGAAATTGATATGAATTTAAAATTAAAAAGAAATCCAAATGCAAAAATGCTTTTTGATAATTAAAAAACAAAAACTTAAGGAGATTAATATTGTTTAGAAAACTATTTTTACCAATTACAGCACCATTGGATTTTATCCAAAAATATTTTAAATCATTAATATTTATTGTGATTCTAATTTTAATTTTTGGTTCAGATGTGGATGATATAAAAAGAGCTAATTTAGCTAAAATATATTTAAATGGACAAATTTTTGATAGTACAAGATTTTTAGAAGAGTTAAAAAATTTAAAAAATCATAATATAAAAGGTGTTTTACTTGTAATTGACAGCCCAGGGGGAAGTGTCCCTCACTCATTTGAAATTGGATTAGCAATTAAAGAGTTAGCTAAAGAGAAACCTGTTATCGCTTATGCAATAGGAAGTATGGCAAGTGGAAGTTATTACGGTGGACTTTATAGCCATAAAATTTATGCAAATCCAGGGAGTATGATTGGCTCAATAGGAGTTATTGCTCAAATTCCAAATATTGAAAATATAATGGATAAATTAGATATTAGTTTTAGAAGTGTAAAGATGGGTGAGTATAAAGAGATGGCGACTCCTTATAGAGAATGGACTAAAAAAGAGAAAACACAAATGAATGAGATGGTAGCTGATATTTATGACTATTTTGTAAATGAAGTAGCACAAGCTAGAGGGCTTGATATAAACAAATCAGACGAATTTGCAAATGGAAGAGTTTTTATAGCACATAGAGCAAAAGAGTTAAATTTAATTGACGGTGTAGCTACTCTATCTTTTGCAGAACAAGAGTTAATAAAAGCAAGTGGTATTAAAACACCTGTATGGAATGAGCCAAATGAGTTTGAAAAATTTATGAATGAATTTGTTCAAGAGAGTATTTCAAAATTTGCAATGGAAGTTTTTAGTACACAACTAAAATAAAACTTCCTAATTTTTCACTTTTATGTTACTATTACACTCTATTTTTAGGGGAGATGTCCGAGTGGTTGAAGGAGCACGACTGGAACTCGTGTAAGGGTTAAACCTTCGAGGGTTCGAATCCCTCTCTCTCCGCCATTAAAAGCCTCTATTTTAAGGACTTTAAGAAATCATTTTCTGCTTTATTTAAAACAGTTACCCTCTTAATATTATTTTGTTTAACCAAAATTATGCCATATGAAATAATTAAATATTTTGATAAAATTTTAAAAAGGATTAAAAATGAAATTAAAAACTTTTTTATATACTATTTTAGTAGTATATCTCACTCCACGGTTATATTTTCTTTAAGAAAGATAAACCTCTCTTGATTTGGGCTTTTTCATTAGTTCTACAAAGATTTTAAACAAATCTTTATAT
>JADGEE010000022.1 GCA_016744535.1 Campylobacteraceae bacterium | reverse complement strand
ATACTGGAGATGTTAAACAAGTAATTACTCTATATTTTTTCTACATAATATTATTTATATTAAATATATAAAATCAAAAGAAGGTAATAATGGCAGAGAAGAATCAATCTCAAAGAAAAACAAGAACTCATGTTCCTGTACAAGGATATAGTATAGATGAGTTAAGAGTTAAAGGCTTGGATGAGCTTTTAAAATTAGCAAACAATCTTGGAATAGAAAATCCACAAGAGTTAAAACGACAAGATTTAATATTTGAAATACTAAAATCTCAAACTAAACAGGGTGGTTACATTCTTTTTACTGGTATTTTAGAGATGAAATCAGAAGGATATAGTTTTTTAAGGGCAATTGATTCAAATTTTAGTGATAGTACAAATGATGCTTATGTATCAGCTACTCAAATTAGAAAATTTGCACTTAGAAATGGGGATATTGTAACAGGTCAAGTTCGTCCTCCAAAAGACCAAGAGAGATATTATGCTCTCTTAAAAATTGAAGCTATAAATTATCTACCTCCAGATGAATCGAAAAATAGACCTCTTTTTGATAACTTAACACCACTCTATCCAGATACAAAAATTAAACTTGAATACAACCCAATTAAATTGACAGGAAGAGTAATTGATCTGTTTACTCCTGTTGGAATGGGTCAAAGGGCTTTAATTGTAGCTCCACCTAGAAGTGGTAAGACTGAATTAATGAAAGAGTTAGCTCACGGTATTACATATAACCATCCTGAAGTTGAACTAATAGTTTTATTAATTGACGAGAGACCAGAGGAAGTTACTGATATGCAAAGAAGTGTTAAGGGTGAAGTTTATAGCTCAACCTTTGACCAACCAGCAAATAATCACGTAAGAGTTGCTGAACTTGTAATTGAAAAAGCTAAAAGAAGAGTTGAAATGGGTAAAGATATTGTAATATTACTCGATTCAGTTACAAGACTTGCAAGAGCTTACAATACTGTCACACCATCAAGTGGTAAAGTTTTAAGTGGTGGTGTTGATGCAAATGCACTTCATAAACCAAAGAGATTTTTTGGTGCTGCTAGAAATATTGAGAATGGTGGTAGTTTAACTATCGTTTCAACTGCTTTAATTGATACTGGTAGTAGAATGGATGATGTAATTTTTGAAGAGTTCAAAGGTACTGGAAATTCTGAAATAGTTTTAAGTCGTGATATTGCAAATAAGAGAATATATCCTGCCATTGATATTGTTAAATCTGGAACTAGAAAAGAGGAGTTATTATTTACTCCTGAATTATTACAAAAAGTTTGGGCATTAAGAAATGCTATGAATACAATGCAAGAGGTTGAAGCCCTTAAATTTTTATATTCTAAAATGTTGAAAACAAAAAATAATATTGAATTTTTAAGTATTATGAATTCATAAAAAATGGTTGCTGGTGTTTTTGATAGTGGAGTAGGTGGATTAACAGTCCTTAAGAGTTTAGTTGAAGCTAAACTCTTTGAGAAAATTATCTATTTTGGAGATACTGCAAGAGTTCCTTATGGTGCAAAAGATAAAAATACAATAATTCGCTACTCACTTGAAGCCTTAGAATTTTTTTCTAACTTTGATATAGATATTTTTATAGTAGCTTGTAATAGTGCAAGTGCTTATGCTATAAAAGAGTTGAGAGAAGTTTCAACTATTCCTGTGGTTGGAGTGATTGAATCTGGAGTATTAGCACTAAATCAAATTAAAATTTCAAAAGATAGTAGTATTTTAATAATTGGTACAAAAGCTACAATAAATTCAAATAAATATATAAACTTATTAAATAAACACGGTTTTTATAATATAACTTCAAAAGCAACTGGTCTTTTTGTCCCTCTTGTAGAAGAGGGAATATTTGGTGGAGCTATTTTGAATGAAACATTAAAGCACTATTTTAGTGACTTAAAAAAGCCTGATATAGTAATTTTAGGTTGTACTCACTTTCCTTTAATTTCAAAAGAGATTGATAACTATTTTGGAGGAGTTAAATTAATTCATTCAGGCGAAGCGATAGTTAAATATTTAAATAACAATTATATAAAAGAGTCAATTTTATTTGAACAAACTAAGTTAGAGTTTTTTGCTTCAGAAAATCCAGCAGGGCTTAAAGAGGTAGCAAATAGATGGTTATTTTGATATAATTTCACTTTAAAATATTAATTTAGGAGAATTGATGAATAATATAGTCATAGGTATTGTTGGAGTAATAGTTGCAATATCGGTATTTTTACTACTTGATAGTGATGAGACCTCTAATACAAATATAACCCCAACCAGTAAAGTAATTCAAAGTGAAAAAAAGAGTGAAGAGAGAGTCAGAGATGATGATATAAAGATAGAATATACTCAAACTAAAGAGTTTAATAAAAATAAAGAAGAAAAAAAAGAGGAGTCAAAAGTAGTTAAAAAAGAGGAAATAGATAGATATAGATATAGTGAAGATGTAGAGAGAGTAGTTTCAGAAAATAGCTTATCATCTATCCAAACTTCAAATAATGACAATATAACTTTTAAAGATAAAAGTGGGAAGTATGAGGCTGAAATAATGGTAAATAATATGACTCAAAGAGATACAACTATGTTTCCCCAAATACCTATTTTGACAACTTTAACTTTACCTAGTGGTGAAGTTATTAATGCACAAATTGACCCAAGTTTAGCAAAAGAAAATGATAAAATTTTTATTAAAGTTAGAGATTTAAAAAGTGGTGAAGATAAAATTTATAATATCTCTAGTGTTACTAATTTAAATTCTGGTGAAAAGGCAAATGTAAATTTAGGAAGTCAAGGAACTGGAGAGAGTACTGAAGTCAAAAAGCACGGAGATATGATTTTACCTCCTATGCCTCCTACTAATTAAAATTTTTTTCTTTTTACTCTTTGGTTTTAAAATTAAAAATATTCCAATAACAGCAGAGATAAAAGAAGCTAAAAAAACCCCTATTTTTATAGCATCTATAATATTTTCATTATAAAAAGCTAATTG
This sequence comes from Campylobacteraceae bacterium, assembly GCA_016744535.1. Lineage (GTDB taxonomy): Bacteria > Campylobacterota > Campylobacteria > Campylobacterales > BB28 > BB28. The sequence goes on along the minus strand of JADGEE010000022.1, from coordinate 32,957 downwards.
AGTTATTAAAATTGACATTGTAAAACCAATTCCTCCTAAAAATCCAACTGCTAAAACTTGATTCCAATCTATGTTTTCTGGCTTTTCAATTAATTTAAACTTTGTAGCTAAATAAGTAAATCCAAATATTCCTATTGGTTTACCTAAAATTAATCCCATCATAACACCAATTACGATATTTAAATTCGCCCATACATTTGAAAAATTTAATATAACACCAGCATTTGAAAAAGCAAACAAAGGTAAAATAAAAAATGCAATTAAGTTATGTAAATTATGCTCAAGCCTTACAAGTGGATTTTGTACATTATCATATCCATAAGCAATCCCCTCAAGCGAATTTATTTGAGTTGAATTTAAAAGAGGAGTTTTATCTACATGATTTTCAAACATATCAAGTTCAGCCCTAGCATACATTAAAAAATCATCATCATTAATTTTTGATTGAATAGGAATTGCAAAAGCTAATAATATACCTGCCATTGTTGCGTGAATTCCCATTTTATATATAAATATCCAAAGGAGAATCCCTAGAAGTAAATATGGTAGTAATTTTTTAATTTTAAAAAAATGTAATATCCAAATTAAACTATAAGTTAAAATAGAATAAAACATATATATTAAATTTATATCATCTGTATAAAATATAGCTATTACTAAAACTGCACCCAAATCATCTACGACAGCAAGAGAAACTAAAAATAGTTTTAAAGAGGTATTAACTCTTTTTCCAAGTAACATTAAAATACCAAGTGCAAATGCAATATCTGTTGCCATTGGTATTCCAAATCCTAAATAATTATCAGGATTTATCAAAAGATAAAAAGTTGCAGGTATCATCATACCTCCAATGGCTGCAACAATTGGAAAAGAGGACTTTTTTAATCCTTTAAGTTCTCCAAGTAGAAATTCTCTTTTAATTTCAAGACCTACCATCAAAAAAAATAGTGCCATTAATCCATCATTTATCCAATGAGTTAAATTCATTGATATAATAAATCCACCACCAGTGACACCAAGTTCTAAATTCCAAAGTTCAAAATAACTTTCTCCTAAATTTGAGTTTGCAATTGTTACGGCTAAAACTGTCACTACAAATAAAATTAATCCACTTAGAGCTTCTTTATTGATAAATTTGTTTAAATTATACATATGATATAACATCACAATCCTTTAGTTATTTATTGAAATTATCCTTATTCTTTTATATCACTTTTTATATTTTAATCAACTTATTAAAAATAATTTATTAACAAAATTAATTATTCTAAAAAATTGTGATAGAATCTATTTTTTCTTAATAAATTGTTTTTTTAATATTATTAAATAAAACTAATTAATACTTAAGTTTTACTTAAAATATTAAAAAATGCAATAAACAAATAGAAGTCTTTTTAGTATGTTTGTGTAACTTAGTGTTACATAATCTTTTTTTAGTTCTTTGATAAATTAGAATAAAAGTTATTTTAATAACTTTTTGCTATATTTCAAACTAAGACTTTTTCATTTTGTAACATATTTAAAGGGGTTAATATGGAACACATGGATTTTTCACATCCATATTTTGGAGTTTTTGTTCTATTTATTGTAACAACTGTATCTTTCATAGGTACGACAGTTCTTGCAAGATTAGCAAGTCGGGCATTAGCTAGACTTGATACAGAAAAATTAAAACTTACAATTTATGAGTGTGGTCCTGAGGTTACAAAACAGCCAAACAAAATCTCAGCTCAATTTTATCTATTTGCTCTACTTTTTATTCTATTTGATGTAGAGATTATTTTTATGTTTCCGTGGGCAATAGATTTTAAATTACTTGGATGGTTTGGATTTGTTGAAATGATTTTATTCATAATTTTATTAGCAATAGGTTTTATCTATGCGTGGAAAAAAGGAGCTCTTGAATGGCACAGCATCAAGTAAATTACTTACAAGAGGGTGGACTTCCAGTAGTTTTAACTACTGTTGATAAATTAGTAAATTGGGGACGAAGCAACTCACTGTGGGCTTTAACTTACGGTTTAGCTTGTTGTGCAATTGAAATGATGGCAAGTGGAGCTAGTAGGTATGATTTTGATAGATTTGGAACAATCTTTAGAGCAAGTCCTAGACAAGCAGAAGTTATGGTTGTAGCTGGTACTCTAACTAAAAAACACGCTGAATTTATTAGAAGACTTTATGACCAAATGGCAGAGCCAAAATGGGTAATTTCTATGGGAAGTTGTGCAAATACTGGTGGTATGTTTAACACTTACGCGACAGTTCAAGGAGTTGATCGTGTAATTCCTGTTGATTTATATCTACCAGGCTGTGCACCAAGACCTGAAACTCTTCAATATGCAGTTTTAATGTTGCAGAGAAAAATAAGAAAAGAGTCTGTTTTTAAAAGACAAAAACCAAAGAGGTTAGTGTAATGAGAGCTTACAAGGATAAGAAAAACACTCAAGCAAAACCTTATTATAGTGATAGGTTTTGGGTTGCACCAAAAGTAGATAAAGAAGATATTTCTAGCGATTCAATATTTTCAAAAGATGTTGAGCAGTTAAAAGCAAAATTTGAGATCAAAGAGACTTATATCCAATTAGATCAATTAGTTGTATATATAAATCCTAGAGAAAATAAGAGTGTAATTAAGTTTTTTAAAGAGGAACTTAATTATGATTTTTTAACAGAGATGAGTGCTATTGATTGGCTTGCACAAAAAGGAGAGTTTGAAGTATTTTATCAAATGCTTTCAACTTCAAAAGTAAAACGAGCTAGAGTTAAAATGTATATTAAAGAAGATGAATCGATAGAGAGTGTTGAAAAACTCTTTAGAAGTGCAGATTGGGCAGAGAGAGAGATGTACGATATGTTTGGAATAGAAGTTAAAAACCATCCATATTTTAAAAGAATCTTAATGCCTGATGATTGGCAAGGTCATCCTTTAAGAAAAACTTATCCACTTGAGGGTGATGAGTTTGCCAAGTGGTATGAAGTTGATAAAATTTTTGGAAAAGAAGCAAGGAAAATTATCGGACCTGAAAATCGTGATGGTGCAATGATTGATAGATATGATACTGAGAGATTTTCAAGAATTGGACATGAAGTTCCAAAAGGTACAAATTTAAGAGAAGTGGCTGAGCCTGATACTGATATAACTTATCACGAAGAAGAGGGAGTCTTTTTAATTGAAAAGATGAACTTAGATAAAGCAAAACAGTTAAAAGAGAGAAGGTAATAAAATGCAACAAGTAAATAGATTAAAGCCATTTTATGAAAATTTAGTTTTTGACAGAGATGATAATACAATGGTTATCAACTTTGGTCCTCAACACCCTTCAGCTCACGGTCAGCTTAGACTTATTTTAGAGCTTGACGGTGAGCTAGTAACTAAAGCAATTCCCGATGTAGGTTATCTTCACCGTGGAATGGAGAAAATGGCAGAAAATATGATTTATAATGAATTTTTGCCTACAACTGACAGAATGGATTATGTTGCTGCTAGTGCAAATAATTATGCTTTTGCTGTGGGAGTTGAAAAATTAATTGGAGCTGAAGTTCCTAGAAGAGCGCAAGTTATAAGAACAATATTACTTGAACTTAATAGAATAATTTCACATCTATTTTGGCTTGCAACACACGCATTAGATGTTGGTGCTATGAGTGTATTTCTCTTCTGTTTTAGAGAGAGAGAATTTGCAATGGATTTAATGGAAGATTATTGTGGTGCAAGGCTTACACATTCAGCTGTTAGAATTGGTGGAGTTCCACTTGATTTACCAGATGGTTGGCTAGAGAGATTGGATGCATTTTTAGATAAATTTCCAAATGATATTAAAGATTATGAAGCACTATTGGATAAAAATAGAATTTGGAAAATGAGACTTGAAGACGTTGGTGTTTTATCTCCTGAAATGGCTAAGAGTTGGGGCTGTAGTGGAATAATGTTAAGAGGAAGTGGAATCCAGTGGGATATTAGAAAAGAGGAGCCGTATGAATTATATAATGAGCTTGAATTTGATATTCCAATAAGTGATACTTGTGATAGCTATGGAAGATATAAACTTTATATGGAAGAGATGAAACAGTGTGTTAGAATAATAAAACAGTTAATTCCAATGTATAAAGATACTAACAAACAGATAATGGCTGAAATGCCTGAGTATATCTCATCTTCAAAAGAGCAAATGATGACACAAAACTATTCACTTATGCAGCACTTCACTTTAGTAACTCAAGGAATGAAGCCACCTATTGGTGAAGTTTATGTACCAACTGAATCACCAAAAGGTGAACTTGGTTTTTATATAAATTCAATTGGTGAAGCTTATCCATATAGATTAAAAGTTAGAGCTCCAAGTTTTTATCATACAGGAATTCTTCAAGATTTATTACCAGGACACTATTTAGCTGATGTTGTAACAATCATCGGCTCTACGAATATTGTCTTTGGTGAAGTTGATAGATAGGGGTAAGAGATGCAAAGATATGACTTAAGACATTTAAAAGATAATTTCTATGACAGAATGATGGAAATTTTGAATAAAGATGTAGCAAGTGAAGATGTTGCTATATTTATGTTTGAAATAGGTGATTTTTCTCCTGTTCAAAAGAGTGCTGATTTAATCAAAGAGGCAGGTCATCAATTAATGAACTCTCTTAAATTTAATGAAGTTGATTGGACAGTAGTCGTTAAGAGGAGAATAGATTGAGTAAAGTCTATTTCTCTACTTGGCAAGATGAATTAGTAGATAATAGAGATAAGCCGAGTAGTAGTTGGCAAGAAGCTAGTTTTAAATTGCCAGAGAACTATAATCCAAACACTCCATCTAAAGCTTTTATAGGTTGGAATGGATTTGCACTTTTTGATGCAGAAGTAGATGTTGTAAGATTAGCAACAGAGTACGCTGCACAATATCAAATCTATTCAGAAGCTTGTGGAAGATGTGCACCTGGAAGATGGGGTGGAAAGATTCTTTACGACTTACTTGATAAAATTGCAAGAGGTGAAGGTGAGCTAAGTGACTTAGAGAGTCTAAAAGAGACAGCTTCAACTATGACAAATACAAGTAAGTGTGAAATTGGAAAAACAGTTCCTGTCCCAATTTTAAATTTAATTGAGTATTTTGAAGATGATTTTTCAGCTTTAATTGAAGATAAAAAACCATCTAAAGATTATAATCAAAAAGATAATGAATATTTCACAAAAGTAACTGCTCCTTGTATGGATATGTGTCCAGCACACGTTGATATTCCTGCATATATCGAAGAAGTAAAAGATTTAAGACTTGATGATTCACTAAAATCTACAAGAGAAACTATGCCACTAGCACACAGCTGTGGAAGAGTCTGTCCACATCCGTGCGAAGATGCTTGTAGAAGAACGAATTTAGATGAGCCAATTTCAATTATGGAACTTAAAAGAGTTGGAGCAGATTATGAAGATACTCACAGCTTAAATTGGTTTCACCCAACTGAGCCAAAACCTAAAATTGGTAAAAAAGTTGCAATTATAGGTTCAGGTCCAGCAGGGCTTACAGGTGCTTATTATTTAGCAATAGATGGAGTTGATTGTGATGTTTATGAAGAACTTCCTGTTTTAGGTGGAGAGGTTGCTATTGGAGTACCTGAGTATAGAATGCCAATTGGTAAATATAATCAAGATATTGATTTAGTTAAATCTTTGGGTGTAAACTTTATTGTAAATACTAAAGTCACAGCTGATATGATGGTACAATTTGAAAAAGATTATGATGCAATTTTAATTGCTACTGGAACTAGAATTTCTAAAAAAATTAGAGCAAATAATGAGAGACCTGAAATTAATGGTTATTGGCCTGCAATTCCATTTTTAGACCAAATAAATTTACACGATAAGTATGGAATTGGTGAAAGTGTTGATTTAACTGAAAAAACTATTGTTTGCGTTGGTGGTGGATTTACCTCTATGGATGTCGTTAGATGTGCAATTAGAGCAAAAGCAAAAAGAGTTGTAATGCTCTATCGTAGAGATGATAAAACAATTATTAATAATACATCTTATGAAGAGTATCACGAAGCCTTAGAAGAGGGAGTTGAATTTATTTTTCAAACTGCAATTGAAGATATTATAACTGATAAGAGTGATAATTTAAAACAGTTAAAAGTTAATAAGTTTGAATTAGTTCAAGGTAAAGATGGTGGAAGACCACAACTTCAAAAAATTGATGGAGCTGATTTTTTTATAGATGCTGACTATTTAATTCCTGCAGTTTCTCAAGATGCGGATTTATCACATTTACCAAAAGAGTGGGAAATAAATCAAACATCTTGGAGAACAATTAAAACTGACGGTACAACTTATATGACTAATAGAGATGGTATTTTTGCAGCAGGGGATTGTGAATATGGTCCTATGACAATTGTAAATGCAGTTGGTCAAGCAAAAAGAGCAGCTTCTGTTATGACTAGGTATTTGACAACTGGTAGTGCATCTTTGAATAATAACGAAATTATGGAAGATCATTTAAGAAAACTTCGAGTTTATGATAAAAATGAAAAAGTTACTGGTTGGTTGCCTGGATTAAAACGCCAAGTTAGTGAAAAGTTATCAGTTGAGAAAAGAATTGATAATGATAGAGAAGTTAATTTTGGTTTTACGCAACAAGAAGCCATAGTAGAAGCACAAAGGTGTATGAGATGTTACTATATTGCTATGGTAGCAGTCTAAGGAAAGCAAATGGTTAAATTTTTTATAGATAATAGAGAAGTTTATGCAAATGAGGGAGAGAGTATTCTTCAAGTTGCAAGAAGACATGGTCTTTATATTCCTACAATGTGCTATTTAACTAAAGTAAAACCTATCTCTTCTTGCAGACTTTGTGTTGTAGATGTTGAGGGTGTTAATGGGTTTATATTAAGTTGTCAAACTCCTCCAACAGAAAATGCAAAAGTTACAACAGACTCTGAAGATTTATTTAAATATAGACAAAATATTATGAAACTTTATGATGTAAATCACCCATTAGAGTGTGGAGTATGTGATAAGAGTGGAGAATGTAATTTACAAAATAAAACTTTGGAATTTGGTATAAAAGAGCAAAGCTTTGCTACAAAAGATATAAAAAGAGATATAAAAGATTGGGCTAAAATCCAATATGATTCAAGTCTTTGTATTTTATGTGAAAAATGTGTGAGCACATGTAATCAAGTAATTGGCGATGATGCTATCGAAGTTTTAGTAGGTGGATATAGCTCAACTATTATTCCAAAAAATAGTGAAACATTAGATTGTACATATTGTGGTGAATGTATAGCTGTCTGTCCAGTTGGTGCTTTAATTAGTAGTGATTTTAAATATAATGTAAACTCTTGGGAGCTTTCAAAAATACCTGCAAGTTGTTCACATTGTAGTAGTGTTTGTAACTTAAATTATGAAGTTAAAGATAATGAAATTGCTAGAGTTACAAATGAGTTTGAATTTAATTCACTCTGTGGTGCTGGTAGATTTGGTTATGATTTTGAAAATATAGTTAATTCAAAAGATAAGAATGCTTTTAATAGTTCAATAGAAGCTTTTAAGAAAGCTGATACTATTAAATTTTCAAGTCTGATAACAAATGAAGAAGCACTTATTTTACAAAAATTAAAAGAGAAGTTCGGATATAAGTTAATTAACCCTGAAGCTAAAGCTTATTCAGAGTTTTTAAATGCTTATACCTCAATAAGCTCTAAAAATTTATATAGTTCTTCTATTAATGATGTGAAAGAGAGTGATTATATTATAGTCTTTGGTTCAAGAATATCAACTGATAATCCAATGATTAGATATGCTTTAAATTCTGCTCAAAAAAATAATGGTGCTGAAATTATCTATATTCATCCAATTGAAGATGAACTTTTAAAACCAATTATAACTCAATTTGTAAAATATGAAGTTGGTTCAGAAGAGGGAGTTATCGCCTCTTTAGCAAATGAATTAATAGAATTAGATAAATTACCTGAAAATTTAAAGAGTTACTTTAAAGAGTTAGATTTAGGATATTTAAGTGCTGAATCAAATATTGGTGAAGAAGAGATTGAAATACTTAGTAAAAAAAGAGTCAGAAAAAAGAGATTTACTCTAATTTTAGGTGAAGATTTAATCAATCACTCAAGAGCTAAAAATATTGCAAAATTTGTTGGATTAATTGAAAAGTATACAGATTTTAATACTTTAATTATTCCACCTAAAACTAACTCATTAGGAGTTAGCCTTATTTGTGATTTAGATGAAAGTGATGGTAATTATTCAATTGGCTATAATGTTGAGGGTAACTTTAAATTAAGTAATTACGAAGAATGTCATTTAGAAATACCTGCACTTAATCAGCAAGAAGGTACTTTTACTTCAATTGATAAAAAAGTAGTTCCAACAAATGTGGCAGTTAAATTTAATGGCTATGTTTTAAATGATATTGCAAATGAACTTGATTTAACAAAAAAGTATACAGTTGGATATACAAAAGATCTTCCATTAAGTAAAGGCTTTAGAGAAATTGAATTTGACAATTTAGATAACTATTTTACAAACGATGGAGAAGAAGTTAGAGGTTACTCATTACAAAACTTAAGTAGTAAAGTTGATGAAACTATAGAAGCAATTGAAAATTTACCTGAATTCAATGGTATGGTTGTTTATAGATGTGAACCTACTCTTCAATTTTCACCAGTTACAAATATGGCACATCAGTTAAGAGGAGAACCAATGATAATTGGTTCAGAGCAATTTGCAAAAGTTGCAAAAGTTAAAGATAATGATTTAGTAGAAGTTGAGTTTAAAAATCAAAGATTAAAAAGAGTTTTTAAGACTGATAGAGACCTAAAAGGTACTATTGCATTAGCTCCAACCTTTGATTTAAGCTTAAGTAATGATTTGCTATTCTCATATCGTTATCAGATAGTAAAAATCCATAAAGTGGTAGAGTAATATGGCAGAAGTAACTTTACATATCGATGGAAGAGAGATTAAAGCTAAAGAAGGTGAGTTTATACTCAATATAGCAAGGGCAAATGATATTTTTATTCCCGCTATTTGCTATTTGACTAGATGTTCTCCTACACTTGCTTGTAGGTTATGTTTAGTAGATATTGATGGTAAAAGAGCATATAGTTGTAATGCAAAAGCTAAAGATGGTATGAACATCACTACTCATAATGAAGAAATTCAAGAAGAGAGAAAAGCTATAATGGAAGTTTATGATATAAATCATCCATTACAGTGTGGTGTTTGTGATCAGAGTGGTGAGTGTGAATTACAAAATTATACTCTCGAGCTTAAAGTTGATTCACAAAGTTATTCTATTAAAGATACTTTTAAACCAGCTCAAGATTGGGGTATTATTCACTATGACCCAGCTCTTTGTATAGTTTGTGAAAGATGTGTTAGTGTCTGTAAAGATATGATAGGTGACGCTGCTCTTAAAACTGTAAAAAGAAATGGTGAAGAGATAAATCCTAAATTTAAAGAGAGTATGCCAAAAGATTCTTATGCTATCTGGAATAAGATGAATAAAAATTTAATTGGTACAGTAAGTGGTGATAAGCTAGATTGTAGTGATTGTGCAGAGTGTGTATCTGTTTGTCCTGTTGGGGCATTAGTTACAAATGATTTTCAATATAAGTCAAATGCTTGGGATTTAACATCGATTCCAGCAACTTGTTCACATTGTAGTATGGGATGTCAAATTAAGTATGATGTAAAAAATAGCTCAATTGAGAATCCTGAAAAGAAAATTTTTAGAGTAGTTAATGATTTTCATTATGTATCTCTTTGTGGTGCTGGTAGATTTGGTTATGATTTTGAAAATAGAGTAAGTAGAAAAGATGAAAATACTTTTAATAATTCAATAGAAGCATTTAAAAAAGCTGATACTATCAATTTTTCAAGTTATATTACAAATGAAGAAGCACTAATTTTACAAAGATTAAAAGAAAAATATGGTTATAAATTAGTTAATAAAGATGCTTTAAACTTTAAAAAATTCTTAGATAACTATTCATCTACAAGTGGTAAAACTTTATATAGTACAGATTTAAAAAGTGTTGCCAAGAGTAACTTTGTAATTTCTGTTGGAAGCTTCATCAAAAATGATGCTCCGAATGCTAGATATGCATTAAATAATGCTTTAACTTTAAATAAAGGTGCAGGACTATATTTTCATCCATTAGGAGATAGTGTAGTTGAGGGATTGTCAAAAAATATAGTTCCAATATATCACAAACCTTTAATTGAAGAGTATATCTTATATTTAATTCTTGAATTTTTTGGAAAAGAGTTACCAAAAAATATTACTGAATACTTAAATAGCTTTAAAGAAAAAAGAGTTAAAAAAGTAATCGAAACTATTAGAGAAACTATTGTAGAAAAAGTTAAAGATGAAAATGGTGTAGAGAAAGAAGTTAGTAAAGTTGTTCCTAAAAAAGTTGAAAAAGAGGTTGAAGTTGAAATTAGTAAATTAGCTGATATTATCGGTTTAGATGACAGCTTTGATGCAAAACTTCAAAAATTACTTACTAAAAAAGATGATTTTAGTTTGATTTTAGGAGATGATTTAATAACTCATCCAAAATCTAAAAATTTAGCAAAATTAGCTGGTTTAATTGATAGATATACAGATTTTAATATTTTAATAATTCCATCTAAAACGAACACTTTAGGTGTAAGTTTAATTTGTGATTTAGATGAAAAATGTGGTGAATATACAATCGGTTATAATGCAAATGGTAACTTTAAATTAAGTGCATTGGGTGATGGAGATTTAGATATACCAGCACTTAATCAACAAGAAGGAACTTTTGTATCAGTTGATAAGAGAGTTATTCCTACAAATGTAGCATTAGAGTATAATGGTTATATTTTAAATGATATTGCAAATGTACTTGGACTTAATCAAAAATACACTATAAATTATACAGATAAATTACCAATTTCAAAAGGTTTTAAAACTGTAAAATTTGATAGTTTAGATAACTCTTTTAGTAATTCAATGGAAGATAATAGAGGTTATATAATTGATTCTTTTGATATTGTAACTAATGACAATGTAGAGAATGTAGAGTTAATTGAAATGAGAAATAGTATTATTTATTTAGCAAATCCACTACTACAATTTAGTGAATTCACAAATAACACTACTAATCTCAAAGATGAGGCAAAACTCTTCTGTTCAGCAGAGTTTTTAGAAGCAAATGCTTTAATTGAGAGTGATGTAGTAGAACTTTCAAATGAAAAAGCCACTATAAAATTAAAAATCAGCATAGATTCTAAATTAAAAGGAAATATTCCTTATATTCCTACATTTGATAAAAATGTAGATAGTTTAATTCTATTTGATGATTATAGATTTAGTGAAGTTAAAATTAAAAAGGTGTAGAAGATGGAAACTAGCTACATAATAGAAACAATTATAAAAATAGTAGTTGTTTTACTTATTTTTTCAGCACTAGCAGGTTTTACAACTTATGCTGAAAGAAAAGTTTTAGCATTTATGCAAAGAAGATTAGGTCCTATGCATGTTGGTCCATTTGGGCTTTTACAAGTTTTGGCTGATGGGATAAAACTCTTTACAAAAGAGGATATTGTTCCTCAAAATGCTGTAAAGCCAATTTTTAAAATTGCTCCAGTAATTGCAGCAGCATCAGCTTTTACTGCAATGGCAGCAATTCCATTTTTTCCAGCATTTGAAATTTTTGGTTATACAGTAACTCCAATTATTTCAGATATCAATGTTGGACTTTTATATGTAATTGGAGTTGCATCAATTAGTATTTATGCACCTCTTCTTGCAGGTTTAAGTTCAGGTAATAAATGGTCACTACTTGGTGGTGCTAGAGCTGCAATTCAACTTTTAAGTTTTGAAGTTGTATCAGGTCTAGCAATTTTATCTCCATTAATGATGATTGGCTCACTATCTTTAATTGATATTAACAATTATCAAGATGGTGGAATTACTGGTTGGATTTTATGGACACAACCTATAGCATTTATTCTATTTTTAATTGCTGGATTTGCTGAAACAAATAGAACACCATTTGATTTACTTGAGCACGAAGCTGAAGTGATTTCAGGTTATGCAACTGAGTATTCTGGTATGAGATGGGGACTTTTCTTTATTGGTGAATATGCCAATATGTTTACAGTAGCATTTTTAACAAGTATTATTTTCCTAGGTGGATTTAATGATTTATGGTTTATTCCAGGTGGAATTGCGATTTTACTTAAAGTTGTATTTTTAATATTCTTCTTTTTATGGACTAGGGCAGCTTGGCCTCATATTAGACCTGACCAATTAATGTGGTTATGTTGGAAAGTATTAATGCCAGTTGCAATAATCAACATCTTGATTACAGGTGTTGTTATAATGACATTATAGGAGAAAGTAATGGGAGATAAAAATTATAAATTATTAGAAATTGACCCAATTCCAGAGAGTGGTTGGGCTAAGTTTACGCAAGTTGTATCAAGAACACTAAAGGGTGAACTTTTTGTTGGACTTTGGATAGTATTTAGAGAGATGATTAAATTCAATATTCATACTGTTCAATATCCATTGGAAAAATTACCAATTAGCCCTAGATATAGAGCCGTTCATAAACTTTTAAGATTAATTGAGAGTGGTAATGAGAGATGTATTGGGTGTGGGCTTTGTGAAAAAATTTGTATAAGTAATTGTATAAAGATGGACACAAGAGTTGATGAGAATGGTAGAAAAGAGGTAAGTGACTATACAATAAATCTAGGAAGATGTATCTTCTGTGGTTATTGTGCAGAGGTTTGTCCTGAACTTGCAATCGTACACGGTGATAGATATGAGAACTCTTCAGAACAGAGAGCTCATTTTGCACTAAAAGATGATATGCTCACACCAATTGACTTTTTAAAAGAGCAAAAAGAGTTTCCAGGTTTTGGTGCACTTAGTAAAGATGCGAGTAAATTTGTCAAGAAAACTCCTCTTGCATATTAAAAAAAAGGGTTAAAAATGTTTGAAGCAATGGCTTTTTATCTCTTTGCAGGTTTAACAACTGCTATGTTTATCATAGTAGTTATGAGTAAAAATGCACTCTATGCTATGAGTGCAATGGCTGCAGGGATGATTTTTATCTCTGGTTTTTTCTTTTTATTAAATGCAGATTTTTTAGGAGTTGTACAAATAGTCGTATATAGTGGGGCAATTGTTGCACTATACGCATTTGGTATGATGTTTGTAGATACAACTAAAGATATTGAAGAAAAAATTGAAAATCCAAAGATGGTTTTTTTATTAAGTGGGGCAGTAGCACTTTTACTTGTAATAATGGTTTCATTTCCATTAATAGGTGATAATGTAACTGCACTTTATCCAATGGGTGAGTCAAATCCTCAAGATGTTGGAATTGTTTTATTTACAAAATATTTAGTTCCATTTGAGTTAGCTGCTGTAATGTTACTTGTAGCTATGATATCAGGAATTATTTTAGCAGGTAAAAAAATGGATAGAAGTTTAACTCTACTTACAGATGAAGAGATAGAGGAAGAAGAGTTTGCAAAAGGGGGTAAAAAATGATAACTTTAAACCATTATTTAATAGTATCATCAATCCTTTTTGCAATAGGATTAGTTGGTATTATTAGAAGAAAAAATTTATTAATGCTATTTTTTGCAACAGAAATTTTGTTAAATGCTGTAAATATTGGATTAGCTGCTATTTCAAATCACTATGGTGATTTAACTGGTCAAATGTTTGCCTTCTTTATAATTGCAGTTGCGGCAAGTGAAGTGGCGGTTGGACTTGGATTACTTATTCTTTGGTATAAAAGAAAAGGTACAATTAATCTTGATAGTCTGCAAAGTATGAAAGGTTAGAAGATGGAGAAACTCGTATATATTGCACTATTTGCTCCTCTTGTAGGTTCGCTTTTTGCTGCTATGTTTGGAGCTAAACCAAAAAATTTAATTACAGGTTTAGTAACTTCAGCACTTTTAGCAATCTCTATGGTTAGCTCACTGATTTTACTTTTTGCTGTAAAAGATGGGGCAGTTATCCATGTTGAATTAATGGATTGGATTACGGCAGGGGATTTTAGTGTCTCTTTTGGTTTTGTAGCTGACCAAGTTTCAGTAACAATGATGTCAGTAGTTACAATAGTATCAACCGCTGTTCATGTATATTCAATTGGATATATGGAACACGATAAAGGTTTTAATAGATATTTTTCATATCTTTCAGCATTTGTTTTTTCAATGATGGTGTTAGTTATGAGTGATAACTTTTTAGGTCTATTTATTGGTTGGGAAGGTGTTGGTCTCTGTTCTTGGTTGTTAATTGGGCATTGGTATCACAAACATTCTGCCAGTTGGGCTGCAAATGAAGCATTCATTATGAACAGAATAGCAGATTTAGGAATGTTAATTGGTATATTCTTAATATTTTGGCATACAGGAAGCTTAAAATATGATGAAGTATTTACAATTGCACCTGAATTAGGTCATACAACTCTAGTTTGGATAGGAGTATTCTTATTTATTGGAGCTATGGGTAAATCAGCACAATTTCCACTTCATACTTGGCTTGCAGATGCAATGGAGGGACCAACTCCAGTTTCAGCATTAATTCACGCAGCTACTATGGTTACAGCTGGGGTTTATCTAATAATTAGAGCGAATCCAATTTATGATTTAATTCCAGAAGTTGGAGTATTTATTGCAACTCTTGGTGCATTTGTAGCAATTTTTGCAGCAACTATGGCATTAGTGAATAATGATTTAAAAAGAATTATTGCTTATTCGACACTATCGCAATTAGGATATATGTTTGTAGCAGCTGGACTTGGGGCTTATTGGATTGCACTATTTCATTTAGTAACTCACGCATTTTTCAAATCACTTCTATTCTTAGGTGCTGGAAATGTTATGCACGCAATGCACGATGAGTTAAATATCAAAAAAATGGGTGGTCTTTACAATACTATGAAATGGACTGCTATTTTAATGATTATTGCATCAGTAGCATTAGCAGGAATTTTTCCATTAGCAGGTTTCTTTTCAAAAGATAAAATACTTGAAGTTGCTTTTGGTGAACATCAATATATTTTATGGTTTGTATTATGGGTAACTGCTGGTTTAACAGCATTTTATAGCTTTAGATTAATTATGCTTGTATTTTTTGGAAAAGAGAATTATAAAGAGTTTGGATTAAACCCACACGAATCTCATAAATTTGTATTAATTGCAATGGCACCTCTTGGAGTTTTAGCGATAATTGCAGGGTGGTTTGAGCATCAATTTTTAGAGCTTGTAAAATTTGTACTCCCAGGAGTAGAACCTCATGTAGCAAGTTCAACCTTTATTATGCTTATACTTATAACTTCGGCTATTGCACTTGCAGGTATCGCATTTGCCGTATATAAATATAATGCAGGTGGTTTTAGTAAAAAGTTAGAAAATAGTTTCTTATATAAACTGTTAGATAATCAATACTATATTCCAAAAATATATGAAGTTTTAATTACAACTCCATATTTAGTTCTCTCAAATATTGCATGGAAACAAATTGATGTAAAAGTTGTAGATGCAACTGTTGATGCAATTGCTAAAACAATATATGCAACTGGTGATAAAACAAGAGTTATTCAAAGTGGGAACTTATCTAAAATGCTAAGATGGATGGTAGTTGGAATTATTATCTTAACTATATTAGCAATTCTACTTAATAGTTCGATTAGGTAAGGGGAATTTTGATGGATCATTTATTAACAATTTTAATATTCTTTCCAGCTGTTGCTGGAGTTCTTGGCTTTTTAGTCTCTAAAGAGGGAATAAGAGTTTATGGAGTCGCTGTAACTTTTATAGAACTTCTTTTATCTCTTTGGCTATGGTTAATGTTTGACACTCATAATGGTGGAATGCAATTTACTGAATTTGCTCCAATAATTGCAAATTTTGGAATTAGTTATAACTTAGGTGTTGATGGAATAAGTCTATTTTTAGTTATTTTAACAACTTTTATGACTTTTATAGGTTTAATTTCATTAAGTGAGAAAAAAAATATTAAAAACTTAATCATTACACTTCTATTTCTTGAAATGACGATGGTTGGTGTTTTTGTTGCGTTAGATGCAGTTATTTTTTATCTATTTTGGGAGCTTTCACTTGTTCCAATGTTATATATCATTGGTGCTTGGGGTGGTAATCTTAGAATTTATGCTGCAGTTAAATTTTTCTTATACACATTTGCGGGTTCATTGATTATGCTTGTAGGTATGCTTTATATGGCATTTGCATATCACGAAGTGACAGGTGTTTGGAGTTTTTCAATACTTGAATGGCATAATTTACTTCTACCTTTTGGTACTCAAATTTGGTTATTTATTGCATTTTTTATCGGTTTTGCAATTAAAATTCCAATGTTCCCATTTCATACTTGGCTACCTTACGCTCACGGACAAGCACCAACAATTGGTTCAGTAATCCTAGCAGCGGTATTATTAAAAATGGGAAGTTATGGATTTATAAGATTTTCCCTTCCAATGTTTCCAGATGCGTCAGTATATTTTATAATACCAATTGCAATTTTATCACTTATTATGGTTATCTATACTGCAATGGTAGCTTACGCACAAAAAGATATGAAACAAGTTATTGCTTATAGTTCAGTTTCTCATATGGGTATCATTATGATAGGTACATTTGCACTAAATGTTGAGGGTATTAGTGGTTCAATTTTCTTAATGTTATCTCATGGTGTCGTAAGTGGAGCTCTATTTATGTTAGTTGGAGTAATCTACGATAGACGACACACTAAAATGATGAGTGATTTTGGAGGATTAGCTTCAGTAATGCCTCTTTATGCAACTGTATTTGGAATTATGCTTATGGCTTCAGTTGGATTACCACTTACTATGAGTTTTGTTGGTGAGTTTTTAAGTTTAGTTGGTTTCTATAAAGTGTCTCATACTATAACACTACTTGCTGGAACTAGTATTATTTTAGGTGCAGTTTATATGTTAAGTCTTTATAAAAAATCATTTTTTGGTGAAGTTACAAATTCAGCTAATAAGAATTTGCAAGATTTAAATAAAAAAGAGATAACAGCATTTATTCCACTTGTTTTAGTTGTAGTATGGTTAGGGGTTTATCCAAAGCCAGTTTTAGGACCAATTGATACTAGCGTTAAAGAGTTAGTAACTTTTATGCAAAATAAAGCACAAACTGAAGAAGCAAAAGAGTTTTTTAATGGAAAAATTGAGGAGGTAGGAAAATGATAGAGCCAATTAACATTGATGTAGAAGCTCTTAATTTAGCTTCTCTTGCTCCTATGATTATTGCAATAGTAGGTGGGCTTTCTATTTTAGTTATTGATTTATTTAAAAAAGATTTATCAAAAACTCTATATACTATGCTAACTATTTTATTTATTGTAATAGACTTAGGTGCAGTAATTAGTTATGTAGGTGGAACAAGAGGCTTTTTTGATGTAATGTTAATTGATGGTATTGCATTTTTAGGACAAGCAGTAATTTTAGTAGCATCAATATTATTTATCCCACTTGCTTTAACTTCAAAAAGGTTTCACGAATTTAGTTATCCAGAATTTTTTGCACTATTTTTATTTATGATAGCAGGTTTTCAATTTATGGTTGCAAGTGATAACTTGATTTTAATTTTTATTGGATTAGAAACAGCAAGTTTAGCACTTTATACTCTAATTGCAATGCACAATCGTGCTAAATCATTTGAAGCTGCAATTAAATATTTTACAATGGGTGCATTAGCTGCTGGATTTTACGCTTTTAGTGTAATGATTCTTTATGCATTAACTGGAAGTGTTGAAATTCATAAAATAGGTGAAGTTTTAACTGCTAATGAGTTTGCTTCAATGCCATTTATTATTTTATCAGTTGTAATGATGATAGGTGCATTAGGGTTTAAATTATCTATTGTACCTTTTCATACTTGGACACCTGATGTTTATGAGGGAAGTTCAGCCGCACTTGCAGGATATATGTCAGTAGTTCCTAAAATTGCTGGTTTTGTAGTTGCAATAAGATTTTTTGAATTTTTCATTAATTCAGGTGTAACTTGGGTTCAAGATATTTTATTAATTACTACAATTATAACAATGACTGTTGGGAATATTTTAGCATTAGTCCAACAAGATGTGAAAAGAATGTTAGCATTTAGCTCAATCGCACACGCTGGTTTTGTAATGGCAGCTATTTTAGTTGGAACAACGCAATCAAATAGTGCAGTTTTCTTATACTGGATACTATTTATGTTTACAAACCTTGGAGCATTTACAATGCTTTGGGTATCAAGACATAAAGGTAAAAATGTATTTGATGTTAGATATGACCACCCTTACGAAAAATTTGCTGGTATGATCCATATTATGCCAATGGGTGCTTTAATTATGGCTCTATTTATGTTAAGTTTAGCTGGAGTTCCTCCATTTGCAGTATTTTGGGGTAAAATGTATTTAATTAGTTCTGTTGTAAATGCAGGTTTTATTGGACTTGCAATTGTAATGGTATTAAATAGTGCAATCGCAGGATATTATTATCTTAAACTTATCATATATATGTTATTTAAAGAACCATCTCAAAATGATGGAACAGTATATGTAAAAAATGCGTCAAATACTCTCAAAACAATTATTGGATTTTCAGCAATAGTAGTTCTTGCTTCTATTTTCTTAGTAAATCCACTTCTTGATATTATTACCCATCATGTACAAATCAGTGGTTTTTAACCCTCTGATTTGTTACTTTTAATTAAACTTTCTCTTTTTTTATGTATATTTTAAACTCTATTCCTTTTTCTTTAGTATCTAATATTATATTTTTAGCACTTAAATCTCCGTTCATATTGTCCATAATTGTTTTTGATAAATATAGACCAACACCAGTTCCTTTATCTGCTTTTGTTGTAAAATTTAATTCAAATATATGTAAAAGAATATCTTCTGGTATCCCACCAGCATTATCTCTTATAAATAATAAAATATTTTCACCACTCTTTAAAGTTTCTATTTCTATTTCTCTTGTTTGAATATCTCTTTCTATAAAAGCATCTTTTGAATTATTTATAATATTAAGTATTACATGTTTTAACTCATTTGCAAATCCATTTATACTTAAATTTTCACCTTTAATTTTAATCTTTATTCTATCTTTTGAAAACTCATCTTTTGTTAGTAACATTACTGATTCTATAACATTTTTTATAGTAAAACTACTTTTTTGTTTATTTACTCTAAAAAAACCCCTAAATTCATCTAGTGTTTGTGTTAAATGCTCAACTTGATTAAAAATTTTTTCTGATGTCTCTTTACAAAATTTTTCCTCTATCTCACCGTCACAACTGTCATCTATCATAATAGCTATTAAATTAATAATGTTTAATGGTTGTTTCCACTGATGTGCTATCGCATCTATCATTTCACCCATTAGTGCATAACGAGATTGATTTAACATTATTTTATCTTTTTCCCTTAATTCATTTACTTTATCTTTTACTTTCAACTCTAAATTTTTATTTATATCAGCTAACTCTTTTTGTAATCTTTTATTAATTATTTTTGCTGAAACTTTATAAATAATCTCTAATAATTTTGTAACTTTAAAAGGTTTTGCAATATACCCATCAACACATAAATCAAGTGATTTTTCTAAATACTCTATTTCATTAAATGCAGTAGTTATAATGACAGGTATATCATTTTTCTCTTTTTCTCTAATTTGTGAAACCATATCAAGTCCATTTAAATTAGGCATCTCTATATCTGTAATGATTATATCTATATTCTTATTATTAAACTTTTCGAGTCCATCTTCACCATCAACTGCTATTATAAAATCATCAAAAAAATTATTTAGATTGAGCTTTATTTCCCTTCTAATATTTTGTTCATCTTCTACATACAAAACTTTTAATGTTTTTAAAACTTTAAACATTTCCATTTTTTTATCATCCATAATTATTCCTTTTGAAGCTTTATAAATTTATTATATTATTTAAAAATGATATTTTTATGATATTTTAAGCAAAAAAAATAAAAAAAGAGAAGAAAAATTAAATTATTGAAACAATTTACTTATCACTGCTTCAAGATTATTTAATCCATTTGCTTGATTAACTACAAAACTTCCAGATTGAGCTAAAAGCTTTCTTCTTTGAAAAGTAAGTGATTCTGCTCCAAAATCAATATCCCTAATTTGAGATTCAACTGATGCCATATTAACAGTTGTGACACTTAGAGTATTTATCATTGAATTAAATTGATTATGAGTAGCACCAATTTCACTTCTAATTTGACTTAACTCCTTTAATGCACTATCACTTACATCAATTAAAGCCATAGCTCCATTAAAATTTGTAACTCCTGAACCTAAATTTCCATTTATTTGATTTGAATTAGCATAAGCACCAATTGCATCACCCATAGTTGAAGTAATATCAAATTTCATATCAGATAGTGTTAAACTGATTTGTGATTCAGAGTTATTATCAAATCCTGCTAAAGATGAATTTGTACCTGAAATTGAAATATCGTTACTATTAAATTTAGTAAGTGATAATCTTCCAAAATTATATACAACATCATCTCTTAGTTTTGCTATACTATTAAGTCCAGATCCACTGATTTGAATACCTCTACCATCTACACTTTTTAAATTTAATTTACCATCTTTTACAAAAGCTTTAATACCAGTTTCATTAGTTAATTCATTAATGGCTTTTGTTAATTTTCCATCACTATCACTATTTTTTATATCTGTAAGTGTCCCGATTTCAATACCATTAATGTTGAGATTATTTATAGTTCCAGCTTCAATTGAAGAACTTGCACTCTCTAATACTCTCCAACTAGCTTTTATACCAGTGGTATTTGACGCTTGATTTATTATATTTGATAAATTTCCTATTCCCTCACCCACGCTAGTTCCAATTTTGGCACTTTTTAACTTTAAATCATGCAAACCATCATACTTCATAAATTTTAAACTCACCTCTTGGTTTATTGACGCACTAGTTATTAAAGTACCTGTTTCAAATCTGGTATTTCCTATCTTATCTGACCTTGTTGATGCAATTGATAAATCTATAGTTTGGTCAATGGGAGATCCATAATGAAATTTTTTATTTTGATAATTTCCTGAGAGTAGTTTATGACTATTATACATTGTAGAATCAGATATTAAATCCAATGCTTTTATTAATTTCGTAATATCTTTTTGAATTGTAATTTTTGTATCACTTGATTGTCCATCTTGAGATGCTTGAATAGCTTTAGTTTTAATCATATCCAAAATCTCTATTTGTCCCTTAACCCCACTATCTGCAATTTGAGTTATAGCAATTCCCTCATTAGAGTTTCTAATACCTTGTGAATAGGTATATCTTTGAATTCTTAATGAGTTTGCTATCTCTAATCCAGATACATCATCAGCACTACTATTGACTTTAACACCAGTTGATAATCTCTGTATAGATTGATTTAAAAGTTTAGCATTTTCATTTATTTTTACATTATACCTATCCATTGGATTAGCAGAAGAGTTTATTCTAAAGCTCATTTTAACCTCCTTGTTAAAAATTACTCTCACGAAATTATAACATATTTAAAACTTTAACTATCATCACTAACTTCAACTAATTGATGAGAAGTAAAATCTTTAAATATCTCGTCACTTACAAAAAATGGAGTTTGCATAACGGCATCTTGAAGTTTAGATTTAACAATTAAACTAACTGGTCTATTTCCACTTCTTCTTTGAACTATCGTATTAATCTCTTCAAGTAGTGCTAAATTATCAGTTAAATCTATTTTTATAAAAATTGGATTACCTGCTTTTTTAGAAAAACTTGTGGTTACTCTCTCTTCTTTTGAATCCTCTAGGGTTAGAATTTTATTTACTGTAATTCTGGTAAAAGTTTCTGTTTTGTTTATTCTCGTCTTAAAAGCAATTGGTTGTTCTAAATCTAAGCTTTCTAACTCATTTAATTTATCTTCAAATAACATCATCTCTATATTACCGTGAAAATCCATTAATTTTACAATTCCAAACTTATTACCTTTTTTACTTGTTTTATGTGTAATAGTATCAATTTTACCAATAAATAAAGCTTCACTTCCATCATCAACATCTTCAATATCACTACTAAGCACATAATTTATTTTATCAATTTCATCTCTAAAGTTATCAAGTGGGTGTCCTGAAACATAAAAACCTAGAGTCTCTTTCTCAAATGCTAACTTCTCTTTTAACTCATACTCATCAAAATCTGTTAAATCTAAATTTACAGTAGCAATTAACTCTGAATCATCAGCCCCCCAAAGACTATTTTGAGACTCTTTCTTACTCTTAGAAACATTATGAGATTGTTCTACAATTTTTTCAATATTTTCAAAAAGAACTCTTCTTTTTATTCCAAATGAGTCTAATGCTCCTGACTTTGTAAGTGATTCAAGTGATTTTTTATTTACTTTTCCTGTCTCTATTCTGGAGATAAAATCATTAAAATCTTCAAATACTGCTTCATCTCTAGTCTCTAAAATAGATTTAATTGCCACATCTCCAACACCTTTAATTGCTCCTAAACCAAATAAAATTACATCTTCATTATCTATTGTTGTAGCTGAAAATTCAAGTTGTGAGCGAGTTACGTCAGGAGGTAAAAGTTTTATTTTTAATCTCTTTATCTCATCAATATACTTTACAACTTTTTCAGTATTATCCTTATCACTTGTTAAAATTGCTGATAAAAACTCTTGAGGGTAATAAGTTTTTAAGTAAGCTGTTTGAAATGTAATCATCGCATAAGCAGCGGAGTGAGATTTATTAAATCCATATCCAGCAAATTTTTCAATTAAATCAAACAACTCTTTTGCATTTTCTCTTTTATATCCTAATTTTTCGGCTCTATCTGAAAACTCATTGGAGTATTTTTCCATCTCCTCTAATTTCTTTTTACCCATCGCTCTACGAATAAGGTCTGATTCTCCAAGACTAAAACCTCCGATAGTTTGTACAATTTGCATAACTTGTTCTTGATATACGATAACTCCATAAGTTGGCTCTAATATCGGTTTTAATGGTTTTGTAAATTCATCAAAAAAGTAATTTATTTTAGCTTTACCGTGTTTTCTATCAATAAAATCATCAAGCATTCCAGATTCCATAGGACCTGGTCGGTAGAGTGCTAAAACTGCAATAATATCTTCAAAATTTGTTGGTTTTAATCGTTTATTTAAATCTTGCATACCTTGTGATTCTATTTGAAATAAGCCTAGTGTTTCACCTGTTTGAATTAAATCATAAACTTTTTTATCATCTACATCAATAGTTGAAAAGTTTATATTTTTATCATATCTTTTTTTCACCAGCTTTAATGCATTATCAATAACAGTTAAAGTTTTTAAGCCTAAAAAATCAAATTTAATTAAATCTACATCTTCAAGAAAATTAAGTGAGTATTGAGTTACTAAAGTCTCTTCACCTGATGGGCGATAAAGCGGGGTTTTATGCCAAAGCTCTTCATTACTAATCACAACTCCAGCCGCGTGCATTCCTGCATTTCTCTTAAGCCCTTCAAGTTCAAGTGCATATTGCCAAAGTTTTTTGTAAATAGGATTTGTATCAATTAACTCTTTTAGTTTTGGCTCTTTTTCATAAGATTTTGTTAAATTAATCCCTAACTCATCGGGAATTAATTTTGCAAATTTATCAGCTTCAGCATAACTAATTCCTATAACTCTTGAGACATCTCTAAGAACTCCTTTTGCTAAAAGAGAACCAAAAGTTATAACTTGTGCTACATTAAATCTGCCGTATTTTTGGACAACATATTTTATAATTTCCTCTCGTCTTGCTTGACAAAAGTCAATATCAATATCTGGCATTGAGATTCTTTCTGGATTTAAAAATCTCTCAAACAGTAAATTATATTTAAGAGGATCAATATCAGTAATTTTAAGTGAATAAGCAACAAGTGAACCAGCAGCCGAACCCCTTCCAGGTCCTACCGGTATACCTTTCTCATTTGCTTCACGAATAAAATCCCAAACGATTAACATATAACCAGGGAATTTCATATTATTTATAATATCAATTTCTATTTGAAGTCTGTCTCTATACTCTTGGTGTCTTTCATCAGAAACTAGCTTAAGTCTCTCCTCTAAGCCCTCTTTACATTTATAACTAAAATAAATTTTATCATTTTCTAGTGAATCATTTCCATCTAATTCAACTTTATCAATATCTGCATAATTTTGCACAAACTTAAAGTTTGGTGGAGTTGGATCGCCTAATTTAATCTCTAAATTACACTTATCTACAATCTCTTGTGTGTTTGTTATTGCTTCAGGAATATCTGCGTAAAGTTTTGCTATCTCTTGTGGAGTTTTAAGGAAAAATTCGTGAACAGAGTGTTTTAATCTATCTTTATCATCAAGTTGCTTTTTCATCGCAATACACATAAAAATTTCGTGTGAATCAGCTCTATTTTGAGCTAAGTAATGTGTATCATTTGTAGCAATTATTTTAATGTCTGTCTCTTGTGAAATTTTAATAATTTGCTCATCAATTCGCAACTGGTCACCAATTCCGTGACGCATCATTTCAATATAGAAATCATCTCCAAAAATATCTTTATACTCTTGTGCTACTCTTTTTGCTTCGTCATAACCTTTTGCACCATTTTTTTTATTTTTTTCGCTTAAATTCAAATGCCAATTAATTTCACCTTGTAGACAAGCACTACTGCATATTATCCCCTCGCTTCGTTCTCTTAATATCTTTTTATTAATTCTAGGATAGTAATAAAATCCATTAATATAAGCTTGAGAACTTAAATACATTAAATTTTTATAACCAATTTCATTTTTTGCATATAGACATAAATGAAATCTCTGTCTAGTGGATTTATCGCCTAACTCTTCATTATTATGAAGATATGCCTCCATCCCAATAATAGGCTTAATCCCCTCTTTTTTCATTGTTTTATAAAAATCAATTGCACCAAACATATTACCGTGGTCAGTCATCGCAACGGATTCCATACCCTTTTCTTTAAGGGATTTTGCTAACTCTTTTATTCTATTTGCACCATCAAGAAGTGAATATTCAGTATGTAGATGTAAGTGGGTAAATTTCATTAATAAGACCTATTTTTTTTAATTTTTTTATTTTTAAGATAAACTTCAAATTCATTTTTAGGCAGAGGTTTTGATTCTAAATATCCTTGAATATAGTTACATTTTCTATCTTTTAAGTATTTAGATTGATATTCAGTCTCAACCCCTTCAGCTATAACTTTTAATGAAAATGTATGTGATAGATTTATAATCATATCTACTAATTCTTGGCTATCCTCTTTCTCATTCATTGTTCTTATAAATGATTGGTCAATTTTTAATATATCAACTGGTAATTTTTGTAAATTACTAAGAGATGAGTATCCTGTACCAAAATCATCTATACTTAAAGTAAAATTATACTCTTTTAAATTTGTAAGTGTTTGAATATGTTTTTCTGTGAAGTTTACAAAATATGTCTCTGTAATTTCAAATTCAATATTTTTAGGATTTACATTATTAAGTTCAACGATATTTTTAATTTTTTGAAATAAATTACTTGTACTAATATCATAACCTGATAAATTAACTCCAACTTTTAAATCTTTATAACCTAATTTTTCCCAACTGTTCATATCTTTACAGACTTGTGTAAGTACAAACATATCTATTTGGTCTATAATATGCATCTCTTCTGCAACAGATATAAATTTATCAGGAGGTATTATGCCTTTATCAGGAGAAAACCATCTAACAAGTGCTTCCATCCCTATAATATCACCATCTGATGCAGAAATTTTTGGTTGATAGAAGACTCTAAATTCATCATTTTTAAGTGCTGTTTGTATAGATGTTTCTAATAATACACGCTCTTTTGCTAATTTTGTCATAGACTCTTCATAAAAATTAAATTTATCTTTTCCACTATCTTTTGCTCTGTACATTGCTGTATCTGCGTGTTGAATTAAAGTGTGAATATCTTTTCCATCATTTGGATATATACTAATTCCCATACTAGCAGATATAAAAATATTTTGCTCATCAATTATAATCTCTTTTTTCAGCTCTTTTAATATCTTTTCACAAATTGGCAATATAGAGTTAATTCTATTTAAATTTTCAAAAATAATTGTAAATTCATCTCCACCAAGTCTTGATAGTGTGTCTGATTTTCTTATACAAGAGTTTATTATATTTGCAATTTTCACTAAAAGCTTATCTCCAACTTGATGACCTTTTGTATCATTTACTTTTTTAAATCCATCTATATCCATAAAAACAAGTGCTACTTTTAAGTTTGATTTATTTGCTATCTCTATTGAATGTAAAAACCTCTCTTGAAATAAGACTCTATTTGGAAGGTTTGTTAATGGGTCATAATGTGCCATATGAGTTATTCTTTTTTCAGCATTTTTTCTTGCTGTAATATCATGCATTGTTGCAATAAAGTATTTAATTATGTTATCTTCATCTTTAATACTACTAATACTCTCAATTACTACAAATATCTCTCCATCTTTGTCTCTATTCCACATCTCTAACTGAATATATCCTTTATTTAAAATAGTATCCCATAAATTTTTATAAAACTTTTCATTATGATGATTTGATTTTATAATTTTTGGATTTTTACCTATACTTTCATCTTCACCATATCCTGTTAATTCTACAAAACTACTATTAACTCTTAAAATATTTCCTTTTGAATCTGTTATAAATATAGCATCTAGTGTATTATTAAAAACTTGAGATGATATAATCAGCTCTTCAAGATCTTTAATTCTTATTTTTAAGTGAATTATGATATTTCTTGAGATAATAATAATTGCAATTACACCAAGTAGCCAGATACCTAAATAAGTTAAAATTATGTTTTTTATTGATTTATATTCGTATTCTCTATACTTTTTCATAGGAACAGAGACACTAACACCTCCTCTAATAGAGCCATTTTTAAAGCCTAAAATTCCATGACACTTTTGACATTTTTGTTTCATAATCATAGGTTTCATAAGTCTTAAATACTCATTTTCTCCACTTCCAGTAAGTTCCATAATCTCTTTAGTACCTTCTTCAAAACTTTTTATAGCACTCTCTTCCCATTTATCCGCTTTATTTTCTTTATTTAAATAGACAGTTCCTACGATTCTACCTTTAATTCCATATAAAGATGAATAGTCTTGCATCATCTCTCTTAACATATATGCAGGATTCATTAATGTTAATTTTTTTCCATCAGTAGTTACTACATCTCTATCTTCTATATGAGACATCCAAGGACTGGGGGGTGTTTTTTTAGTCGGTTTTACATATACTCCACCGTGTGCAGTTGCCCATTGCCTGTATGCTTGGTCTTTATTGAAACTTGATCTAGCAATATTTGTAACACTTTTCATTGTTATATTTTGTTCAATTTTAATATTCCACCATATTGATAATCCACTTATAATGCTCCATATTATAAAAATAATAAATGAATATATTAATATTATGTTTCTTGTTTTATAAAATTTTTTCATATTGAAAGCCTTTTTATTAATTAAAAGTATTATTTATTATAATATACTAATTTTTATAAAATAAAGTTTTATTTTTGATTGATTATTTAAAATTGATAACTATTTATTTTTCCTCATTTATTAAAGCTAAATTATTTAAATTATTATTTTGTAATAGTTCAAATAGTTTTATAATTCTACTATATTTAACCTCTTTATCAATTCTAACAATAATAGGTGCATCTTTTTTAGTGATTAAATTAAGTCTATTATTTAACTCTATAAAAGTTAATTTTTTACCATTGTAAGCTAACTCTTTTTCATTTAATTCTAAATTTATCTCTTTTTGTTCAATTTCTGATTTTGCTTCTGACACTTTTGGTAAATTTAAAAGTAGTGCTAAATCTTCTTTTTTAAATACAGTTGAAACCATAAAAAATATTAAAAGTAAAAATACAACATCAATAAGTGGAGTAAGATCTGGATTTAAACTCTCTCTTCTTTTCACCTATTAACTCCAAAATACTCTTTAAACAACTCTTTTTCAAGTTCAATCTCTAAAGCATCAACAGTTCCAATTAAAAAGTTATATCCTATGTAGTGTGGAATTGCGACAATTAAACCGCCAACAGTTGTAATTAATGCAACTGAAATTCCCTCTGCAAAAACTGATGGGTCTTCTAAACCACTTTTGCTTATTGCATCAAAAGATGTAAAAACTCCTATAACTGTCCCTAAAAGTCCAAGTAGTGGTGAAATTGTAGCTATAATTTTAACTGTATTTAAACCAAATTCCATAGATTTAATTTTAGATGTTAGTTCGTCTTTGAAAATTTTTATACTTATTTCTGTTTTTACTTCATAACTTTGATTTTTAAGTATAGATTCTATTATGTTTGATTTATTAAATTTTGAATAAATTAAGAGTAAAAAACTTGATAACATTAAGAGATAACCTATAAAATTTAAGGCAAATAGTACATACATAATTACTCCACCTTTTTCGATATATTCCATAAACGCAAAATCCATCTAAAGCCTTTCTTTCAAAAATAAAATTAATTATATAAAATTTATGTTAATCAATAGTTAAATTATATAATTTTTATTAATTTTAGCTATATTCAAACTTATTTAATATAAAATTAAATAAAAATAGAGGGTTGTAGTTCATTATGCTTATAATGCTTAAAAAATTTAAGAGTAATATAGTTTATATGTATGTAATTTTTATATTTATTTTAATGTCAATTTTAGTCATTTTAGGAAAATCTTATTATGAAAAAGTGATTGATAAAGAGAGTGCTCAACTCTCAACTACTATTACAAATATAGTAAATGATGCTATAACTAAAATTAGTTTTTCTGGTAAATATCATTCAACTCTATTAATTAAAGATATAGTATCAAAAAATCCTCAAATTTTATATATTTATATTCACGATGATAATGGAAAAATAATTATTAATAATGATAAAGATAAGATAAATAAATATGTAAATTCTGAACATTTAAAAAATTATAACAAAATTATAAATTCAAAAGAGCCTTTTATTTATAGAAGAATAATAGATACTAAAGAGATAAAAGATATATCTATTCCATATAGAAGTGGTTATAAAAACTCTATTACAGGTGTTATTCACGTTGGAATTATAACAGTAGAGGGAAACGAAATAGTTAGAAATGGATTAGTTTTTATAGGTTTATTAATTTTAGTTTTACTTATACTTTTTATGTATCAAATCCATAAAAGAAATAAAATTAAAATAGAATTAGAGGATAATGAGAGACTTATGAGTACATTGTTTGAGACAGCAAATGAAGGAATATGGCTTATTGACAGAGATAAAATAACTTTTAAAACTAATAGAGCTATGACACAAATGCTTGGAATGAAAGATGGTGAAATGGTAGGAAAACCAATTTATCAATTTGTAAATAAAGTTGGAAATAAAATATTAAAAAATAATACTTATAAGTCTCAAGTACAAAAAGAGGGGCAACACTATGAAGTAGATTTAATAAAAAAAGATGGTGAATATGTCTCTTGTCTATTTAATACTGCTCCACTCTATAATGATGATAGAGAAGTCATAGGTTCTTTTGCTACTGTTGTTGATATTACAGAAAAAAAGAGATCTAGAGTTGCACTTGAGGAGTTAAATCAAACACTTGAACGAAGAGTTGAAGAAGAGATAACAGAAAGAAGAAAACAAGAAGAAATTTTAATTAGACAAGCTTTTCAAATATCTATGAATGAACTTTTAGTTAATATTGCACATCAATGGAGACAACCTTTAAATGCAATAGGACTTTTAGCACAAAATATAGAGGAGTATTATGAATATGGAGATTTAAACAGCGATAATTTAAATAAAACAGTAGAGAGAATAGTTAAAATTTTAAAAGAACTTTCAAACACGATAGATACATTTGCAAGTTTTTATAACGCTAAAAAAGAGAAAGAGATTTTTAGTATAAACGAAGCTCTAATGAAAAGTATATCTTTAATGGATTCTGCATTTAAGAGAAATCATATAAAGGTAAATATTAATTTTATGAAAGATTTTAAAGTTTATGGAGATTCAAATGAGTTTTCTCAAGTTATTTTAAATATTTTAAATAACTCTACAGATGCTATAAAAAGAGAAAAAATACTTAATGGTAAAATTGATATTAAATTAGAAAAAATAGATAATAAAATAGAACTTGATATTATCGATAATGGTGGTGGAATTGATTCAGAGATTATAAATAGAGTTTTCGAGCCATATTTTACTACAAAACATAAAGCACAAGGAATTGGATTAGGGCTTTATATGGTTAAAAATATTATTGAAAACTCTATGAATGGAGATGTATTTATAGAAAATTATTTAAATGGTGTAAAATTTACAATAAAGGTTAAAGATGAATAATTATGAAATATTAAAGAGTACAACAGGTTTATATGTTGAAGATGAAGAGATAGTAAGAGAAATTTTAGGTATGTTTTTAAGACGAAGGTTTAAAGAGTTGCACGAAGCTGAAAATGGATTAGATGGGTTAGAACTTTTTAAGAAATATAATCCAGATATAGTAATAACAGATATTGAAATGCCTATAATGAATGGGTTAGATATGATAAAAGAGATAAAAGAGTTAGACGAGAGTAAACCAATTATTATTATTACTGCTTTTAAAGATGAAGCACATAAGAGTAATTTAGCGGATGAAATTATTCATAAACCAATTAATAATCGTGATTTAATTGAAAAAATTTATAATTTAATACTAAAATATCAAAAGAGATAGAATTATTTAAAAGTCTCTGTATTCTCCTCTGACTCTTAAGAATTCATTTAAATTTTCAAAGAATATATCGATTAATTTAGGGTCAAAGTGTTCACCTCTCTCCTCTTTTAATAATTTAAATATTCTCTCATCATCCCAAGCTTTTTTATAACATCTATCACTTCCTAGTGCATCAAATACATCAGCAATTGCTGTAATTCTTCCATAAATATGAATTTTATCTCCGCTTAAACCTTGAGGATATCCTTGACCATTCCACTTTTCATGATGTTCATAAGCTACAATTGCAGAAGTTTTTAATATTTCTCTTTTTGAGTGTTTTAGCATTTCATACCCTAATTGAGAGTGAGACTTCATAATTTCAAACTCTTCATCTGTAAATCTACCTGGTTTATTGAGTATTGAATCAGGAATTCCAACTTTTCCAATATCGTGCATTGGTGATGCTTGTTTTAAAAGTTCAGCTTCATCTTCACTTAAGCCATATTTTAAAGCTAAAATTCTAGAGTATTCAGCAACTCTTTTAACGTGGTTTCCAGTCTCTTTACTTCTAGTCTCTCCAATTGCACCCATAGTAAATACAACCTCTTTTTGAGTATCTTCAATCTCTTTTGATAACTCCATTATCTGTGTTACATTATGTCTAATTGCCATATATTCACTAATTTTACCTTGAGAATTTTTAATTGGTAAAATAACGGAATCTACCCAATAAGTTGAGCCATCTTTTGCTCTATTTTTGAGTATTCCCCTCCAAATATTCCCAGATTTTATAGTACCCCATAAATTTTTAAAAAGTTCAGATAAGTTATCAGGATGTCTGACAATATTATGATGTTTACCTATAATTTCATCTTCACTATAACCTGAAATTTTAAAAAATTCGTTATTTGCATAAGTTATGCAACCTTTTAAATCTGTACGAGATAGAATATTACTCTCATCAATTGCCCTCTCATACTCTTGAGAGAGTTGTAGAGCATCTTGAAAATTTCCTGTTGTAATATTTAAATCTTGTTGTAACCTCTCTTTAATCTCTTGAATGTCTGTTATATCATTTCTAAGTGCAATAAATTCAATAATTTCTCTTTTTTCATTTAAAATTGGATTTATAAAACTATCAACCCAATATGCACTTCCATCTTTTCTTCTATTTTTAACCATTCCTTGCCAAGGTTGTTTTAATTTAAGTGTCTCCCACATCTCTTTAAACGCTTCTGTTGGCATATCAGAGTGTCTCACTATATTATGTGGTTTTCCTATTAACTCATCTTCAGAGTAGCCTGAAATATTTAAAAATTCTCTATTTACATAAGTAATAATTCCTTTTGGATCTGTTTTAGATACAATTGAACTTCTATCAACAGCTTTTTTATATTCACTTAAAAGCTTCTGTTCAGTTTTCAAGTTTTTCATTAAATTTAAATTTTCTATATTTAAGTAGATTCTACTAAAAAATTCATCTTTTGAAGAGGATTTAAGTAAATAGTCATTTGCCCCATTTTTTAAAAATTTTGAAGTTGTATAACTATTACTATCTGAAGAGAGTGCTATAATTGCTATTTCTTGTTTAGAGTATTTTTTTCGAATCTCTTTTGTAAGCTCAAATCCATCTATTTTTGGCATATGATAATCAGTTAAAACAATAGATATATTTTTCTCTTTTTCTATTATCTCAAGTGCTTCTTTTCCATCTTGTGCTTCAAAAATAGCAAATTTATGTAAACTTAAAAAACTTTTGATGTAATTTCTAAAAGTTTTAGAATCATCTACTATTAAAATTTTATTTTTTTTATTATTTTCAAGTTTATATAAAATCTCTATTGCTTTTTTAATATCATCTATATTCTCTTTTGAGATATAATCGATAATAGATTCATTACTAAATTTTTCTCTCATCTCTTCTGTAATTTTTGAACTTAAAACAATTGAAGATATATTAGATGAAACTAAAAATTTAATCACTCTATCTTCAATTTCATCGGCTAAATATATGCCAGAAAATATTGCAAAAATATTATATTTTTTATTTTTTAAAATCTCTTTTGCTGTTTTTAAATTGTTTGTAATCACAGATTTATAATTAGTTTTCTCTTTTATTAAATCA
>JADGEE010000120.1 GCA_016744535.1 Campylobacteraceae bacterium | reverse complement strand
ATATAAAGATTTGTTTAAAATCTTTGTAGAACTAATGAAAAAGCCCAAATCAAGAGAGGTTTATCTTTCTTAAAGAAAATATAACCGTGGAGTGAGAGAAATATTAGAAAATGAGATAAGAATTAATCACAGGATTATTGCTGAAAATACACAAATACAGCAAAAAAATATAATTGAATTAATCAATAAATATCAAAATGAATTAGCTACTTTTGGACAGCTTCCGTTTAAAACGGAGAGTGTTAAAAATACCGCAGGTGCAATTAATCAAACTAAAACTTACTATTTAAACGAACAACAAGCAACTCTATTAATTACATTTATGCGAAATAATAAAATAGTGATTAACTTCAAAGTAAAACTAGTTAGTGAATTTTTCAAAATGCGTGAACACATCAACAACCAACCAAACACAAATAAAGTTTATGTCACATTAAGTGACTCTAAAGTTAGAGAAGCCTTTTTTATCGCATTTGATGGAAAATGCTACTATTCAAAAGAATCTTTAACTAAAACTCATTTTCATATTGACCATATTTTGCCAAAGTCAAAAGGTGGCGAAGATATTTTAAGCAATTTAGTTTTATGCAAATCGAATATTAACCAAATAAAATCAGATAGCTATGATGAAAATTTTGTAAATCATCATCAAAATATCGTGAATAAAAATTATGCTCCAAAAATTGAAGCTATTTTAAATTTATTAGAAGATAATAAAATTTTAGATTTGAAATATCTTTTTAATTCAGGCGTTATGAATAAACTTGAAGATTTATACGGCAGAGAAACTATAAAAGAGCTTTACGCAAATTTAATTCCAAATTTAAATTATAAAAAATCCCAAAAAATAGAAACTAAAACAACAGAGTATTTTATTAAAAATTGTATTATTTCAACTAAAGGTTCACGATTAAGTACAATAAATTTATATCAAAATTATTTAAATTTTTGTGAAGATAACCAAATTTCAGAATATAGCAAAATTAGATTTTTTCAACTATTTAGAGATTTAAAAAATATGCCTAAAAACTCAAATTTGAGAGTCGGTTATTTTAACGGAAAAAGACAAAGATATTTCAAAA
Source organism: Campylobacteraceae bacterium (assembly GCA_016744535.1). Classification (GTDB taxonomy): domain Bacteria; phylum Campylobacterota; class Campylobacteria; order Campylobacterales; family BB28; genus BB28. The sequence goes on along the minus strand of JADGEE010000120.1, from coordinate 6,019 downwards.
ATTTAGAAATTGTTTTGTAAAAAATTAAATTAAAGGATAAAAAATGAGTAACGAAAATATAATGGACGCGAACGATAAATTAACTCTTATAAATGATAAAATAGGCTTAATATCAAGCGTAATAATGTATCTAAATCCCGAAACTGCCCAATTTAACGAAAATGATTTTATAGGTTTTGGTATGATTCTTAGTGATTTACAAGAGGATATTATAGAGGTTAAAAAGTTATTAGATTGAATTGATAAAAAAAAGAGAAATTTAGAAAAAATTCTCTCTAATATTAGCTCTTAGAATTTGACCAAATCTTATCCCAATAATCTGTAATAAATGTATTTATTTTATTTTTATCATCTATCCATATACCAAATTGTTGATTGTATGATACATAAATATTTTCAGAACCAATGTGTAAAACTTTATTATCTACAATAGTTAATTTTGAGTGATTAGAACGAGATGCATTAGTATTGATTCTTCTATAATTTATCTTTGAATCATCTCCTCCTAGTGACTTAAATACTCTCTTAAACTCATCTGCTGATATTGGATCACCATAACCACCATCTTGTCTAAGAGAAGAAATTATATCGATATTTTTTACATTTTTAGATGCTTTGATTAATGAATATAAAAAGTCATATCCCCAAAGTAATCCATCTGGAGTTTTTTTAATATTCCAAAAAGTATTCAACTTTTTTTGTATCGATTTAATTAAATCTTTTATATCATCTAGTACAAGCTTTTGTTGTGAAAGTTTGATAGAATAATTTGCATTTTTAATAGCATAATTTCTTACATATCGACCTGCATAAAAGGTATACATATGGTTTTTAAAAGGAAGATAATCTTTTAAATGTGTGGTATATACAATATATAATATAATTTTATTCAAAAAAGGACTCTCAAATTTATTTTGTAATACATACATAAAAGCATTCATAACTAAATCGAAAAGTGGCAAAAAATACTTAGCAGGATCAATAGACAAAGATAGCGTACCTAAATTATTTGCTGATAATATATGAGTATTCCCCTCATAACTTTTTGAGGTGGAATTATAGTTCTTAACCCTCATAACATCTATAAATTTTTTATCATTTCTAGAATAAGATTGTAAAGAATTAGTTCCAGCATGTGAATTAGAAGATAAAAAATCCCAAAGATAATTACAATAACTATGAGCATTACCTGTTGCTTCTCCAGTTGTAGTTGTTGCCAAATCATAAGGAGTACCTTGGCTATTATAATCATTCCAAAAATTAACACCTTGAATTAAAACATCTCCATTTATAGCAAAAATTTTAGAGTGATTCCACCCAAAATAATTTCCTGCCAAAAAATCTGGAAAATTAGTTAGTGTTTCACTTACAATTTTTAATGTAGATTTTATGATATCTTCTATATCTTTCCATTTGTAATTTAGGTTTAAATTTTGTTTACTTATTTCTGCCTTTAGCTTATCTTCGCTAATAATAGATTTTAAGAAATTCTCCATATCGATAAACTTAAAATTATTTTTATTTAAGCTATTTGATATATTACCAAAGTAAAGTTCTACATTATCATTATATTTTACTAATGACTCAAAAGAGGTAACACCTCTATTATCACTGTTTCCATCTATTGGATTACCATCTATTGATTGATTTCCCTCTAAATACCTAATAATTACTTTTGAATTTTTATTTTTTCTAATTTTTTCATTTAATTTATTAGCTATAAAATCGAAAAAATTATTATCTTTTTGTCCTAAAAGTGTAATATCTATAAATACTTCATCCTGTTTTCCAAAATCATAATTATCTAAAGCACTAATAATGCTATTTTGTAAAGAGTATTTTGGTTGAGCATCTATCCACCATTTTTTATCTAATAGATTTTTTTTTGATAAGTTATAATTAACACCATCTCCTATTTTAGATAATTCTCCCAATCGTCTATTTAAATCTTCTAAATTCACATTTCACTCCTCTTTTTATAATACAATAATATTATATTATTATTAAACTTAAATATTGAAAAAATAGCTTTGTTACTGATATTTAGGACTTTACAAATTAATACATTTTAGTTAAGGAACAGAAAAATAACGATTTATAGGGAATGTCATTTTTTTATACTATTGAATAAATTTTGAATTACAATCTTTATATTTTTAAATTAACTTAGCTGTGAAAAAATGCAACACCAATAGTTTTATATTTTCTATTAAAATTATTATGATATAACTTGTGATATAATTGTGAAATTATATTATAATAAGAAAAGGTTATTTTGAAACAAAATAATAATAAATTTCTAAAAAATAAAAATTTAAATATTATATTTTTACTTCTATTTTTTATATTTGCAACCACTATTTTAACATCTATATACTCTATTTTTGATGATAAAAGAGAACAAATTTTAAATAAAAAATTTGATATGTTTAAAGCAAAATATGAATTAGCTACTGATAACTACTCTAAACTTGCAAAATTAATCTATTATGAAATTGTAAATAGAGATGAAGTTTTAAATATTTTCAAAAATGCTTTTAAAGCTACAAAAGAAGAGAAAAATATATTACGAGAAAAATTATATTTAGAATTAAAAAATACTTATGATAAATTAACACTATTTAATTTAAGACAATTTCATTTTCATCTTCCAAATAATGAAAGTTTTTTAAGATTTCATAAACCTTCAAAGTTTGGAGATAATTTAACAGGAATTAGATACTCTATTGAAATTGCAAATTCAAAAAAAAAATTTATGCAAGGTTTTGAAGAGGGTAGAATATTTAATGGTTTTAGATATGTATTCCCTGTTTTTGATAGAAAAAAAAACCATATTGGAAGTGTTGAAACATCTGTATCATTTTTGGCATTAAAACGAGATGTTGAAAAATACTCTAATTCTTATGTAAATTTTATGATAGATGCAGAAGTTGTAGATAAAAAAGTTTTTAATTCAGAAAAGTCATACTATATAAAATCTGATATTAATAAGGAATATATGTATGAAAAAAAAGCAATTGATGAGTTTGATAATAAATTTTTTAGTAAAGAGTTAATAGAGAATATAAATAAATCTATAAAAGATAAAATAAGAGATAAAATTGCTAATAGAGAGAGTTTTAGTATTTCAACTTCAATTAATAATCACTCCTATATTGTAAGTTTTTTATCAATTAGTAATGTAAAAAAACATAGCGGAGTTGCATATTTAATCTCTTATGAAACAGATGATGTTTTAACATCAATTAAAAGTGAGTATATAAAGGCAGGTATTATTATATTTACTCTCAATATTTTAATACTATTTTTTATCTATACAATAGTAAACAGAAATAGAGAACTACAAGAGAAGACAATTGAACTTGAAGAGAGTAGGTTTGAGCTTCAAAAGAAAAAAGAGAAACTTGAAGTTAAAAATATAGAGCTAAAAACACTTTTTGATTTACATAAAGATATATTAATAGTCACAAATGGTAAAAGAATACAAAATTATAATAGAAATTTTTTATCATTTTTTAATTTAACTTCATCTGAAGATTTTTATAAAAATAATAACTGTATATGTGAATTTTTTATTGAAAGAAATGGTTTTATTTATAATACAAATAGTAATAATTGGTTAAATCAAGTTATACAAAACTTAAGAAATTATATTGAAAGTAAAGTTTTAATGTATGATATGAGAAGAGGAGAAGAACGAATATTTAGAGTTAATTGTGAAATATTTCCACTTGTTCAAGATAGTTATATTGTAACTTTTAGTGATATTACAGAGAGTGAAAACCATAAAGAAGTTTTAGAACAAAAAAATGAGTTTCAACAAGAGCTTTTAATTCAACAGAGTAAAATGGCAGAGATGGGCAATATGATAGGAGTTATAATTCATCAATGGAAACAGCCACTAAATGCCATTAGTTTGATTTCACAAAATTTAGGAATAAAATCTCAAAGAGGGCTTATAAGTTCTGAAGTTATAAAAAAATCAATTGATAAAATATTAAAACAGATTCTATTTATGTCTGAAACTATGGATAACTTTAGGAACTTTTTTAAACCAGCAAAAGAGAGAAAAAACTTTAAGATAAAAGATTCAATTGAAGATATATTAAATATTTTAAATGTAGAAGTTACAAAAAATTCTATCTCTATGAAATTTAAAATTGAAAATGATAATTTAGTATCTTATGGTTACTCAAATGAGTTTAAACAAGTAATATTAAATATCATTAATAATGCAAAAGATGCAATAGTTAAAAAATCTATGTTAGATGGAGTTATAGAGATAGAAGTATATACTCAAGATAAAAAGATAATTATTAAAATTAGAGATAATGCTGGTGGTATTAAAAAAGATATTTTAAATAAAATATTTGAATATTATTTTACAACAAAAGGTAAAGATGGTACAGGAATAGGACTCTTTATAAGTCAAACAATAATAAGAGATATGGGTGGTGATATTATTGTAAATAATATACTTAATGGTGTGGAATTTATTATTGAATTACCTAATGAATAGTTATAAACACGGTGGTAATATTTATAAGTTTGCAAAATTAGCAAACTGTAATATAGATGAGGTAATTGATTTTTCTTCAAATATAAATTTTATAAAACCTAATATTAATTTAAATTTTAATAAATTAAACACTTCAGCCTATCCAGAACCTAATTATATAGATTTAAAAGAAGCTATTAAAAATAGATATAAAATAGATAGTATTGCACAAATAGAGCTTTTTAATGGAGGCTCATCAGCAATTTTTTCACTATTTAAATTTTTAAATTTAAAAACTTGCAATATATACTCACCTGCATACTTAGAGTATAAAAAAGCATCAAAATTATTTGGATATAAGTTAAATCTAATTAATAGATTTGAAAATTTATATGAATATAAAAATATTAAAAAAAACTCATTAGTGATATTTGTAAATCCCTCAACTCCTGATGGTAAACTTTATAATCGTAAAAATATAAAAAAATTATTGAATATATGGATAGAGAAAGAAGCTACTATATTAATTGACGAATCTTTTTTAGATTTTACTAAAGAAAAATCTTTTTTAAATTATATAAATAGATATAAAAAGTTATATATATTAAAATCTATGACTAAATTTTACTCCTCTGCTGGGATTAGAGTTGGAGTTTTAATCTCAAATAAAAATAATATAAAAAAATTAAGTAAGTTTGAGCCTAGTTGGAAAATTTCAACTTATGATAGCAGTTACATAATAGAGGCTTTAAAAGATAAAAATTTTATAAAAAAGTCTATTAAAATAAATAATAAAAATAGAGAGTTCTTAAGAGAAGTATTAATTAATTCAAATCTTTTTGAGAGAGTTTATAAATCAAAAGCAAATTATATTTTAGTGAAATTAAAAAATTCAAATGCTAGTAAATTTCAAGATTTTTTAACACAACATAATATATTAATAAGAGATTGTTTTAATTTTGATTTTTTAAATGATAAATTTATTAGGTTTGCAGTAAAAGAGAGAAAAAAGATTGAGAAGTTAAGGGAATTTTTATTGAATTTTTAATTACTATAATAAAGGGGCTTTTTTATAGGACACTGACTAAATAGTATATTAAGCTCGAATATTAAGATTTACAAAAAACTATAATATCCCTAGAAAATCAAACTAATTAATTGAGTATTCTTATTCCAAATGTTAGAATAAAACATAAAATGTAGGGATAAAAAAATGAGTACAAAGAGAAAGACATATAGTGCAGATTTTAAATCAAAATTAGTTTTAGAAGTTTTAGAAGGTGAAAAAACATTAAATGAGGTAGCAAGTAAATATGAGATATTGCCAAAAAATTTACAGAATTGGAAAAAACAATTTTTGGAGAATATGTCATTAGCATTTGATAAAAGTGCAGTTGTAAAAGAGTATAAAACTGAGATTGAAACCTCACTCCACGGTTATATTTTCTTTAAGAAAGATAAACCTCTCTTGATTTGGGCTTTTTAATTAGTTCTACAAAGATTTTAAACAAATCTTTATAT
>JADGEE010000119.1 GCA_016744535.1 Campylobacteraceae bacterium | reverse complement strand
AGTATATATTATATATATATCAATACCTCAAGAGAATATTAGGTTAAAAAGAGGAACTAATATATATTTGCTTCCAACTAAAAACTCTACTATATTTTTTGTAGCAGATAGAACTATTGAAGTTAAAAAATTAAAAAGCAGATACGAGTATATAAAAATTTTACTTCCAAATGAAAAAATAGGATGGATTAGGAGAGATGATGTCAAAAATTAGAGGATTTTTATTTGCAATTTACTTTTTAATAAGTGTATCAATTATGATTATTTTAATGTATTTATTTAATAAAAAGAATAGAGTAATTAGAAAAGTTTGGGCAAGCACACTGCTTAAATTATTTGGAATTAAAATTAAAACTTTTGGCAAAAAAGATACTGAAGCTAAGTTTCTAATTATGAATCATCAAAGTATGTTAGATATTATTTTACTTGAAGCTATTGAGAATGAAAATTTATGTTGGTTTGGAAAACGAGAAATTGAAAAAGTACCACTTTATGGACATATTTTAAAAGCCCCCCAAATGATTGTAGTTGATAGAAAAGATAAAAGAAGTTTAATTAAAATGCTTAAAGATATAAGAGATAGATTATCAAATAATAGAGTAATTTGTATGTTTCCAGAAGGAACTAGAAGTAATGGAGATAAACTTTTAAAATTTAAAGGTGGTGCTAGAGTTATTGCTGAAAAATTTAATATTAAAGTGCAACCAGTAGTTATTATCAATGCAATAAAAGGGCTTGATTCTAAAAAATTAACACAAAATTCAACTAATGTAAAAATAATTTATTTAGATGGAATAATTCCTCAAAAAGGTACTAATTGGTATGAAAAAACAAGAGATAAAATGGAAAAAGTTTTAAAAAGAGAGTTAGAGGAAGATAAATGAATAAATTAGAAATTTTATTAAATATATTAGTCAAGTATGAGAAAAATAGTGATAATGAAAAAATTTTAAATTATTATCAAAAGATGATAATGTTACTAAACGAGTTTTCAAATTTTACTATATCAAATAAAAATTTTGAAGAGTTAAGTACAGAAGTTAAAAGTATAGCTTTAATGAACTTAATAAAAAAGTTTAATATAGAAGTATCTAAAAAAATAGATAAGAGTGTAAAAGATACAAAAGGAACTCTATTTATCAATTTATTAAAAGGTAATTTTCCAACTAAAAAGCACTTATTAACTAAAAATTTAGATGAATTTGAAGAGAGTTTAAATCCTGTTGAGAGTTCAATTTTTAATAATATTAGAAGTTTTGTATCTTACACAACTTTATCAATTGAAACTTTTTTACATTTTAATGAGTTTGAAGCTGAAAATATTACAAATTTTACAAATAGACTTCACGATACTATTATAGATATGATTTTTAATGATATAGAGAAAGATATGTTAAGTGAAAATTTAAAACAAGTTACAGTTATATATTTAACTCTCTATGGAAGTATTTATCAAAATTAAATTCATCTTTAATTTGTTTAATTATATAGATAATAAATTAAAAATAGATATAATACGAAAATGAAAGATAAAGTATTTAATAAAGAGATAATTAAACAATTTGAATTTGATGAAGAAGTTGCTGCAGTTTTTGATGATATGTTAAGTCGTTCAGTTCCATTTTATGACGAAGCCTTAAATTTAACAACAGATTTTGCTATAAAAAACTCAAAAGATGGAGATATTATCTTAGATTTAGGATGCTCAACTGCATCTACACTGATTGAAATTTATAGGAAATCTAAACATAAATTAAAATTAGTTGGAATAGATAATTCTCCTGCAATGCTAAAAAGAGCAAATAGAAAAATTAGAGCTTATGGAGCTGATATTGATTTATTAGAAAGAGATATTTTAAAAAACAGTTTTATAAAATCAAATGTAATTATTACAAATTATACTTTACAATTCATTCGCCCACTCTATCGAGAAGAGTTAGTTAAAAAAATATATAACTCATTAAGAGATAATGGAGTATTTATATTTAGTGAAAAAGTTGTAAGTGAAGATAATTTTTTAAATAAACAGTTAATTGACAAATATTTTGAATTCAAAAAAGAGCAGGGTTATAGTGAATTTGAAATAGTTCAAAAAAGAGAAGCATTGGAAAATGTTTTAATTCCATATAGTGAAAATGAAAATATAAAACTATTAAAAAGAGTTGGTTTTAAAAATTCTGAAACTATTTTTAAATGGGTAAATTTTGCTACTTTTATTGCTAGAAAATAAGTGGAGAAGTTATGACAAATAGAGAACTTGAAAATGTAAAAAAAGTAATTTACACTAAAATTGCTATGGCTGTAAATGTAAGAGGAATTAAAACAGATGATAAAAAAGCAATGGAATTAGCACTTAGAAAATGTGGAGATTTTACACAATCTGAAATAGATTTGGTTTTTGGTAAAAAACCAGATGAGTATTATGCGAAAATTGAAAAAGATAGAAAAATAAAACTTGGTTTAATTGAAGAGCATAATCCAAATGAAAATAAAGAAGCAGCTTATTTAAAAGTACAAGCTAGAAAAAAAGAGAAAGAGCTTAGCGATATGCTTGGTCAAACTAATAACGTAATGTTGTAATAGATACAAATTTTTTTCAAAGGATAATTTATGACAACAAAAGATATTGAAGATGTGAAAAGAGTTATTTATACTAAAATAGCTATGTCTATAAATAGTAAAAATATTAGAAGTGATGATAAGAGTACAATGGAATTGGCACTTAGAAAGTGTGGTGATTTTACACAGTCTGAGATGGATTTAGTCTTTGGTAAAAAATCAGATGAATATTATGCAAAAATTGAGAGAGATAGAAAAATAAAACTTGGTTTAATTCAAGAACACGATGATAGTAAGGGTAAAGAGGCAGCTTACTTAAAAGTACAAGCTAAGAAAAAAGAGAAAGAACTTACAGATATGCTAGGTCAAGCTGGAGTTGTAGAAGTTAATTAAATAAAGGAAAATATATGGCAGAAATGATGTTAGATAAAGATTGTTTTTTGGTTTCAGAAACTGACAAAAAAGGGTTAATAACTTATGCAAATGAAGATTTTTGTGAAATTGCAGGATATAAATTAGATGAGTTATTAGGAAAACCGCACAACATCGTAAGACACTCTGATATGCCTAAAGCAGCCTTTAAAGATTTATGGGAGACCGTAAATAGTGGAAAAGTTTGGACTGGATATGTAAAAAATAGTACAAAGAGTGGAGATTACTATTGGGTTTTTGCTACAGTTTATCCAATGCCTAATGCAGATGAGAGAAGAGGTGGTTATATGTCTTGTAGAAGAATGGCTAGTCGTGAAGAGATTGCAGAAGCCCAAAAGCTTTATAAAACATTAAGATAGGAGAATATATGAGTAATTTATCAAGTGGATTAAAAATATCTATTATTTCAATTCTATTTTTAGTAGCAGTTATAGTGCCTCATTTTATAGAAAATAGTTATATAATTTCAGGTATAATTTTAGTTGTATGGATTTTTAGCATTCTATTCTTTAAATTAAAATCAAGTTCAAAAGAGTTACTTATGTCTCAAATAGATAAATCTGTTGAACTTTTAGAATCAAAAAGAAATGAGTTAAAGCCACTAAATATTACAAGTAATGATGATACTGGTCAGTTAGCTGATAAAATTGATAAAGTAATAAAACTTTATACAGATAACAATGTAACTGATATGAAAGTAGTTGGTGAAACTGTACTTTTAGCAAGTAAAGTTTCTGATGGTTATATGAAGTATAGATTAAGTTCACAAGGACACTCTCCACAAATTAAAGTTTTAACTAAAACTATTAATAGTATGTTAGATAATCTTGAAAAACTCATATTATCATCAATTGAAAATTTAAATGCTTATCAAAATGGAGATTTTACTCACAGGACTGATACTGCTGGAACTCACGGAAGAATGGAAGCACTTTTAATTGGAATTAACTCTCTAGGAGATTCACTACAATCTATGGATGAAACTAATAAAGAGAGTGCTAATAATATCCAACAAAATGCAAATGAATTATCAAATGCTATTTCTACATTAAAAGAGTCTACTTTTAAAGAGTTAGATTTAATAGTTGTATCTGTTACAGATAAAATTCATCACGCAAGTGAACAAGAGAATGAGTTGGCACAAAATTTAACTGAATTAACAACTAGTGCAAATGAAATTAAAACTGTTTTAACTGTAATTGGAGATATTGCAGACCAAACAAATCTGTTAGCTTTAAATGCGGCAATTGAAGCAGCACGAGCAGGTGAACACGGAAGAGGGTTTGCAGTTGTGGCTGATGAAGTTAGACAATTAGCTGAGAGAACTCAAAAAAGTTTAAGTGAAACAAATGCTTCTATAAATGTAGTAGTTCAAGCTATAAATGATAGTAGTGAGCGAATGAATGCTAATGCACAAGAGATAAATGGATTAGTTCAAGAAGTAGGTGAAGTTCAACATAAAATGGGTGAAGTAGTAGATATTTTAAATAATCTATCTTCTAAAGATATTTAATTTAAGGTTTGATAGTGAGTATTATATTAAAAAATGCAACTATTTTAGACCCTATAATTGGAGTTTTGCAAGAGGGTCTAAATGTTTACATTAAAAATAATTTAATTTTAAAAGTTACAAAAGATGAAATAAAAGAAGTTGGTAAAATATATGATATGAGTGGTAAAATTTTAATGCCAGGTTTAATTGACGCCCATGTCCATGTGACAGCTTCATCAACTAGTTTTACAAATCTCTCACGCACCCCTCCCTCATATATTACAGCTAAATCTATTCCGATTTTAAATGGAATGATAAGTAGGGGTTTTACAACAGTTAGAGATGGTGGTGGAGCTGATTGGGGACTTGCAAAAGCAGTTGAAGATGAGTATATAATTGGACCTAGAATTTTATTTAGTGGAGCATCTATTTCTCAAACTGGTGGACATGGAGATGTTAGAAAACTTGGAGAAGATTTTATTCCTGCTGATAGGTTTCAAATAGGAACTTTAGGCAAAGTTTGTGATGGAGTTGATGCACTTAGAAAGGCTTGTAGAGAAGAGATTAGAAATGGAGCTACTCAAATAAAATTAATGGTAAATGGTGGAATTTCAACTCCAACTGACCCAATAGAGAATAATCAATTTTCACTTGATGAGATAAGGGCAGTTGTAGAGGAGGCTGAGAATGCAAATATTTATGTAATGGCTCACGCTTATACTGCAAAATCTATAAAAAGGGTATTAGAGTGTGGGGTAAAGTCAATTGAACACGGAAATTTAATAGATGAGTCTACACTTGATTTATTAATTAAAAAAGATGCCTTTTTAACTCCAACTTTAGTAGTATATTATGCCATTTCAACTTATGGAGAGAAGTATAATTTAAGTAAAAATGTAATTAATACTGCTAAGAATTCATTTAGAAAAGGAATAGAAGCTCTTAAAATAGCTTCTATAAAAGGGGCTAATATAGCTTTTGGTACAGATTTAATAGGAGATTTACACAACTTGCAATCTTTGGAATTTAAATTAAGAGGGCAAGTTCAATCAAATATAGAAGTAATTCGTTCAGCTACAATCTATTCATCGAAACTCTTACAGATGGAAGATAAAATAGGAGTTATCAAAGAGGGTGCTTATGCTGATTTAATAGTTTTTAATAAAAATCCATTAAATGATTTAAATATTTTACAAAAAAAAGAAGAGATAAAAGCTGTTATGAAGAATGGAAAATGGATTATTAAAGCTTTTTAAAAACTATTTTTTAGTATAAACATAACCAAAAATAATTATAAAGGTATAAAATGTTAAAAACAAAAGAAGAATTTGCAGAATTAGTTGAAGATGTTAAATCCCAAAAAGGATATAGAAATCCTATTGGATTTGGAATTTGTCGTGTTGATTTAGGGCAATTAAATTCTGATAAGACCCTTCAAGCTACATATCCTGTACTTAATTGGAATGAAAATTTTGGAAGTGCAGCTGTATTCATAAATGCTTTAAAAAAGTCAGGTGTTAAAGTCAATTTTAGATTAAATGAGTTTGTAGCTGATATTACTCCAAAGTTTATAAACGAATGTATGAAAATTTGTAATCCTTATGTAAAATCAGCAATAGGTAATGCTCATAAAAATGTACAAGTTGTAAAAATGATTGATTCTTTAATGAAAGCAAAACAAGCAGGAACTTATAGAGTTGTGTTTTTATTTAAAGATGGTATTTCAAAATCTGTGGAGAGTGTATATATGAAACTTTACGCTCTTTCACTTGGAAAAGCTCCACTTAGAAGTCTGAATTTAGATGGAGCTTTTGGACTTCTTACGAATGTGGCGTGGGTTGATAATTTTCCGATTGAGCTTGATTTTTTAAGAGTAAATGAAGTTGAATTAAAATTATCAGGAAGATATCCTAATGTTAGTAGTGTTGATAAATTTCCAAGATTTTTACAACATATAATCCCAGCTGATAACACAAGAATATTAGATACTTCAAAAGTTAGAATGGGAGCTCAATTAGCTGGTGGAACTACCGTTATGCCAGGGGCTAGTTATATTAACTTCAATGCTGGAACAGAGGGTGCTGTTATGGTTGAGGGTAGAATTTCAAGTTCTGCAATTGTTAAAGCTGGTGCTGATGTTGGTGGTGGTGCATCAATTTTAGGAGTTTTAAGTGGAACTAATGGAAATCCAATTAGTATTGGTGAAAATACACTACTTGGTGCAAACTCTGTAACTGGTATACCTGTAGGTGATGGATGTATTATTGATGCTGGAATATCAATATTAGAGGGAACTAAAGTGACAATTGAAGATTCTCAAATAGAAGAGATTAAAAAAGTAAATTCAAAATTTATTCCTAATGGTAGAAATATATTTAAAGGTTTAGAGTTAGCTGGATTTAATGGAATTCACTTTAGACAAAATGCAGAGAGTGGACAAATAATGGCTTTTAGAAGTAAAAGAAAAGTTAAATTAAATAAAGATCTTCATTAAATGATAAACCTTTAAAGGTTTATCATTAAGGTTTTGAATTTGAAAAAACAGATTTTAAAATATATTATCTTTTTTATACTTTTAGAAATTATTATTATCTTTTTTATAAATTATCATAAATCAATTCAAGAGCAATTTATTTTAAATAGAGAGTTACTG
>JADGEE010000021.1 GCA_016744535.1 Campylobacteraceae bacterium | reverse complement strand
AATACAAGAATGAGGCATTATTTAGCAAGATTAAAAAGGAAAAGTTTATCATATTCAAAATCAAATGATATGCTTGAATTATCTTTAGCTATACTTTTTATTGAAAAAAATTGGTTATAAAAAATTATTAATAGCTGTGAAAGGACGCAATGCCCTATAATCTTTATTAAGATTTAATGTTATTAATCACTGATGTTACGCTAAAGTAAAAAATAAATATATATACAATTACTACTATTCTTAAAATAAACTAAAATATAGTAATAACTAAAGATAAGTTTTAGCTTTTTAAGTATCCAAGATAAATTAATATTAGCCAAAACTAATCATAATATCCCTATAAAATCATTATCTATTTTAATAGAACTTCTGCTAATTTAAAATCTATCTCCTCATCAATATCAATTGATTTTTTTCTTTCCATTACAAATGCAAAAGAGTTTTTCTTTAAAAATAGAGTTTTTTCACTTAAAAATTTAGTTACTTTAACTATATAAATAGCTCCATTAATTCTATAATATTTTTCAAAATCTTGACTTCTTAAATTTTCAATTTCTTTTGGAATAAAATCTTTCATTGATAAATCACTCTCCAAAATATTCATATATAGAGGTGAATGTTCAGCTTCACAAATACTAATTACACTATCAGCACTTTTTTCAAACATAAATTCAATGGCTTCATCTATATCTTCTTCATCTCTTAATGGTGAAGTTGGTTGAAGTAAAATTAAGTAATCAAACTCTTTTTTTAACTTATTTTTGTAAAATTCAATTGTATGTTTTACTACATCAAAACTCGTTGCTGTATCTGTGGCTAACTCAAATGGTCTAATAAAAGGAACTTTTGCACCAAATTGTTCAGAAATATCAGCAATACTTTTACTATCAGTGCTTACAACAATTTCATCAATATACTTTGAATTTAATCCCGCCTCAATACTATAACTAATCATTGGTTTGTCAATTAAATTTAAAATATTTTTATTTGGAAGTCTCTTACTTCCAGCTCTTGCAGGAATAATTGCTAAAAAACTTTTATTTTTATACATAATTTTCTCTTTTATATATTTTTTAAATAAAAAAACCATTTTAATAAAATAAACTTAAAATTATAATAATTTAAATTATCATCTCTTGACCTAATCTATATATAGCAAAATCATATTTTATGGGGTCACTTAAATCAAATTCTTTTAATTTATCAGTTATTAAAATAGCAGATTTTAAATCATAAGTTTTTCTAGTTAGTAAACCAAGTTTTTGAGATACTTTAAAAGTGTGAGTATCAAGGGGTAATATTAAATCTCTTTTATTAATTTTATTCCATAATCCTAAGTCTATATTATCGCTTCTTACCATCCATCTTAAATACATATTCCATCTCTTATATGGTGATTGTCCTATTAATTTATTAGATGGTTTTTTTCCAATTAAAAATTTATAACCTTTTGAATCATAACTATTTACTTTTTCAATTTTAGAGATTACTTCTACTAATCCATCTAAAATTAAATTTTCTTTTTTATAACCCTCAAAAAATATATTTTCTATTGAATCCTCTTCTTTTAATCTCTTAATAGTTATAAAAAACTCTACTACATCTAATGGTTTTTGAAATCTATAGTAGTGATTTCTTAACTCTTCTCTTATTTTATTTTCACTCTCTTTTAATAAATCGAAATTAAGGCTTTTTAAAAATTTAACTATAAGTGAAACTTTACCATATGCAAACAAAGCACAAATAAGAGAAATATACTCATCTTTGTACTCTCTAGCTATTAAAATAGGGTCAGGTTTATTTTCATTTACTTCATTATAAGAGTTTCTAAATTTTACTTCATCATCTAACTTTTTTTTTAAATTCACTTATTTCCTTTTGGAACTTCAATTATAAACTTAACTCCTTTTCTTACTTTACAATCATTTGAAGAATCATATATATTTTTAACAAATATTTCTCCATTCATATTATGAATAATTGTCTTTGACATATAAAGACCTATTCCAGTACCACTATTATCTGATTTTGTAGTAAAATTTGCATCAAATATATTTGAAAGAATATCCTCATTAATTCCACCAGCATTATCACTAATTTCTAATATTGCTTTATCTTTATTAGATTTTAATTCTATCATTATTTCTCTATTTTTAATATTTTTTTCATTAAAAGCATCTTTTGAATTATTAATTATATTCAATATAATATGTTTATACTCATTAGCAAATCCACTAGCCTTAACACTATTAGTATTAATAATAAAACTTATATCATTACTTACAAATTCATCTTTAACAAGAAGCATTACTGTTTTTATTATCTCTTTTATATCAAACTCTTGTTTTCTCTTATTTGGTCTAAAAAATTTTTTAAATTCATCTAAAGTATTTACTAAATGTTCAATTTGACCATTCATCCTTAAAGTATTTCTATCAATAAAATCTTTATTTAATTCACCCAATTCATACTGTAAAGGAATATTACTAATATACATACTAATTGCATTTAAAGGTTGTTTCCATTGGTGAGCTATTGCGTCTATCATTTCACAAACAGCAGCAATTTTAGATTGTTGGATTAATAACTCTTCTTGTTTTACACGAGTAATTGAGATAGCTGCTTGAGAAGCAAGTGAAAGAGTTAAATCTTTATCTTCTTGATTAAATGGAATGATTTTACTATTTTTATCTTTTTTATTTAAGAGCTGAACCACTCCAATAGTATCATTAAAACTATTTTTCATAGGAACTACAAACATAGATTTTGATTTGTATCCAGTAACTTTGTCAAATTTTTTAGTACCTTCAAAATTAAATCCATCTACATCATAAACATCATCTATATGAATAACTTCTCCAGTTAAGAAAGATAAAACAGCTACCATTTCCCTATTTTCACTTCCATTACCCTTATATAAATTAAGAGGTGTCCAGTGAATTTTATTTAAATTTAATGTATCTATTGAATCATTTTGAATAACCTGAAAATTTAATTTTTTAAATGTAGAATCTTTTAAATATAGTGTTCCTGCATCTGCACCTGTAAATTTTCTAGCTTGAAATAGAATCATATCTAATAATTTATCTAAGTTTCGCTCAGCAGAAAGTGCCATTCCAATTTGATTTAACTCTTTTATCTTATTTAATTGATTTTGACTAAATAGACTTATCTCATTTACAACACTGTTTAAAACAAGATTTAAATCATTATGTTCTGTAAAGTTATGCTTCAACTATAAGCCTTTTATTAAAGTTTAAAACCATAATATCGACAAAAAATTATTATTTTTCAATTTTATGAAAGTAGTAATTAAAAACAGATATATATATTCCCCAAAAGGGGAAAGTTTTAGTGATGCGAAGCTGATACAACTTTTAGCATTTTGATATTTAAAATAACAAATCTTATAGCTTGCCAAATTGCACAATTTCTAAAAAATTTCGTAGCACCTGTTGGTTTAGGTGGGAAATATGCTTGTTCGTAAGGTTTTTGATTATCTACCATTTTATCTCCTATTGTAATATATTTTTTATATCTTATTCTGGAATTAAACTCCATCCTGGTTTTAATTTTGCTTTGTAAATAAACATTTTATGTAATACATACTTAATCCAGTGACCTGCGAGACCAATTTCACCAAATGTTAAATCTGGGTCTCTACCAAACTCTGGGTATTTTTTAAAGTTAGGAACTACTGGATATACAGTCATTCCAGCAGCACTTCCACTGAGTACTCCTGCACCAGTTGAAGCAACACAAGCTGCACCCATCTCTGCCATTGATGCTGTATGAGTTGGCTCTTTAGCACCTCTAATCATATCTACAATACTTCCTGCAATTGCTTTACCCATTATACCTGAAGGCATACCTGTTCTTGGAGGTGTTGGGAAAATCATAGTTCCATTAGGACTTTTCATAGGTTTACTAATTGGATGCGGTGGTGCAAATGCAATACCAACAGCAAACATATTTTTATAAGTTGGATTTTGAAGCGTTCTTGGCCAATCTTCTGCTTGCCACTCTTCATAAGGTTTTGGAGTATAATCAGCATCAACTTTCATAAATCCATTTGGTGCAAAAATTGTATCTGTAATATCTTCACCAGCTTTATTGTAAGCTTTCATTCCAGCACCTGCAAATGGAGGAATTAACATTGAAAAATCAAACTCTTGCTCTTTCATCTCACCTTCAAGTGTTTCATAATGAATTTTGCCTGCTTCAATTTTTGTTGGATGTGCTTTTGTAATCCAAAAAATATCTCTCTCAGCCATAATTGATTCAGTAAAAACTTTACTATTAGTAATATATCCACCTTTTTTAATGTGAAGTCCACCCATTCCAAAGTCACCAAGCTCATACTCATTTGATAACCAAATCAATCTTGCTTTATCTCTAACACCATTCTCTTTTAATACATGCTCAACATTAAAGATGTATTCAAATGCAGCACCTTGACAAGTTGCCATCCCGTGACCTACACCAATTACGAAAGTTTTCTCTTTACCCTCTTTCATCTCTTTGATAGTTTCATCTAAAACTTCAGATGCATGTTTTGCATGAGGTGCTGTACAAACAGAAAGTGAATGTCCACTATCAGGTCCTAAGCCCTCTGTTGCACCAAAGTTTAACTTAGGTCCAGTTGCATTAACTAAATAGTCATATGTAACTTTTTCTGATTTTCCCTCTTTTGAACTTTCTGTATACTCAATAGTTACAAAAGGTTTATCAATTTCAGAATCGCCATCAGGACTAATTGCTACAGCTTTTGCTTGTCTAAAATCAATTTCAGCTTTTTGGTAAACTGGTGCTAACTCAAAAACAACTTCTTCCATTGGCATTTTTCCAACACCAACCCAAATATTTGATGGAATCCAATTCCATTTACTATTAGGTGAAATAACAACAACTTCGTGCCCTTTACCTAACCATTTTTTTGTGAATGTAGCCACAGTGTGTCCTGAAACACCTGCACCAAGTACTACAACTCTTGCCACATCTACCCCCTTTTTAAACTTTGATTTAAAGCTAAATTTATCTAAACTCTAATTAAAATTTACTTATATTTAGTTATAAAATTATTTTATTTGAATTAGTTATTAATTTGATATTTTGAAGTTATTAAATCAGTTAATTATCTATCGAAGAGTTAAAAGAGTAATTATTTAATTCTCTAACTCTTTTAAAAATTTTTTAATATTTCTTGCAGCTTGACGGATTCTATTCTCATTTTCAATTAATGCAATTCTTACATAGTTTTCACCAAACTCACCAAACCCAATACCTGGACTAACAGCTACTTTAGCTTCAGTTAAAAGCCTTTTTGAAAACTCTAAACTTCCAAGCTTTTGTGCTATTTTTGGAATTTTTGCCCATATAAACATAGTTGCTTTTGGTTTTTCCATCTCCCAACCAGCATTTCTAAAACTCTCAACTAAAATATCTCTTCTATACTCATATTTATCTCTAATTTTAAGTACTTCATCATCACCATAATTTAATGCAACTGTTGCAGCTACTTGAATTGGGGTAAACATCCCATAATCCAACCAACTTTTAATTTTTTGTAATGCCCCAACAAGTCTTGGATTACCAACTACAAAACCAACTCTCCAACCAGCCATATTATAACTTTTTGAGAGTGTAAAAGTTTCAACTGCTACATCTTTTGCACCTTCAACTTCTAAAATAGATGGTGTTCTATATCCATCATAAGTTAAATCTGCATAAGCAATATCACTAATGATATAAAATCTCTCTTTTTTAGCAAGTGCTACTAACTCTTTATAAAAATCAGGTGTAACTGTTGCACAAGATGGATTATGTGGAAAATTTATTACAATATATTTTGCTTTGGGAGTACACTCTTTAATAGCTCTTTTAAGTGATTTTAAAAAACCATCTTCATCAACTTCATACTGTTCATTAAATGGTAATTCAACATTACAAACACTTCCTCCAGCTAAAATAATAGCATAAGAGTGAATTGGATATGTTGGATTTGGAACAATAGCAATATCACCTGTATTTGTAATAGCTTCAATTAAATTTACATATCCAGCTTTTGAGCCAATAGTAGCCACTGCTTCAAGATTTGAATCAAGTTCAACCCCATATTTTCTCTTATACCAATCAGCAATTGCTAACCTTAATTTATCAATTCCTTTACTAGCAGAGTATCCATAAACTTTTGGTCTTTGGACTACTTCAATTAACTTATCTACTATAAATTTAGGAGTATCACCATCTGGATTACCCATACTAAAATCTATTATATCTTCACCTTCTTGTCTTGCCTTTAATTTTATATCATTTATTTCAGCAAAAACATAATTAGGAAGTCTTTTCATTCTATCAAATTCAATTTCTGGAAACATCCATATCTCCTTTTAAATATACGCTAAAACCATTTTTTATATTATTTAATGTAAAAATATCTGAAATTTTTATATATAGGCAATTTTCTGGCACTTTTATATTTATACTTTTTATAACTTTACTATCTTCTTTATATATACTTACCAAATTTAAATTTTTATCATAAAAAGCAACATAAGGATACCAACTATTATTTTTCCTACTAACTATTTTTAAAATTTCTCCATTTTCAACTTTTAACCAGTAATCATTTATAGATTTGCCAAGCTCTATAAATTCATCAACTCTAACCTCTTTTGCCTCTAAAACTTTAGCTTTAGATATATCTATTATATACTCCCAACTATCTTTAGAATTTTTGATAATATCCAAAATTTTGCAATTTCTCTTACCAAGTTCTCTTGCAAAGATAGTTGGGTCAATGGCGTACTCTGTTGTAAGTGATATACTCCAACTAAATACATTTCCTTCTCTTTTGGCTTCTTTTGTTATAAAAAAGTAATATCCCATAGCATTTAATGAATTTGTAATTAATTTCATAAAAAATATTGGATTTTGATTTGTATTAAATGTAATATTTAATGTGGCTGGAGCTTCAAAAAATAGTTTTAAAAGACCACTGTCTTTTAAATATTTTGCAACTTTTACAACATCAATTTCACCTGTTGATTTATAAAATTTACTCTTATTTTTAAAAATTATATCTATTAATTTTTGGTGAATTAAATAACTCTCTTTATCTACTAAATTTTTAACTTTTTCATCTAATAAATCAGCATAAATAAAAGAGAAAGTAAATATGAAACTTAAGACAAATTTTACCAATTCCTACCTCTATTTAACTCTCTAAACTCTGCAAATGTCAATGGTGTTATTTCACCATCTTTATAATGAAATTTCTCTTTGCCTTCTAAATTTACTTTTCCACCATTTAAATATATATCTATTCTATTATGTCCTAATGAAACTAATTGCTCTTTTGAAGTATCTATATCGAACTCTTCACCTGTAATAAAGCTTCTTTTTTTATAGTTAGGTAAAACTATTACTCCTACCCATACCTTAACCCTTGGTTTTATATAAATTTCTATCTTAACAGGAGTTTCAACTATCTTTTCATCCTCTATTAACTCTTCTTTTTCCTCAGAAATACTTTCATTAGTCTCTTTAACTTCTTCTAAAACTAAAATAGACTCGTTTAACTCTTTCGTAATTTCCAAATTAATTTTAGCCTCTTGGACTAACTCTTTTACAGGTTTAACTTCTTCACTCTTTTTAAAACTATTAATATCAGAGAGTATATAAAAAAGAGCAATTACAGAGATAAAAATTATAAAATATGTAAATATATTTATTAATTTATTTCCCTTATCTTTAGAGGGTTCACTCATTACAAATTGCTCTTCCTCTTCTGGCGGTTCACTCTCGTTTAAATATCTATTATACTCCTCTATCCACTCACTAAAATCTACTTTAAACTCTCTCTCTATAATTTTAACAAATCCAATAGCTTTTGTCTTTTGTAGAGATTTAAAATCTTTATTTAATATCGCTTTAACACTCTGTTCAGTCATAAGCGTCTTCTGTGCTATAGCTTTAATCCCTATTTTTTTAAGTTCAGAAAGTATCTCATCCATTATCTCATCCTATCAATTAATATAGCGGCTGCTGTACTTACATTTAATGAATCAAACTCCCTACTCATAACGATAGAGATTTTTTTATCAATTTTACTTAACACTTTTCTATTAAGCCCATTCTCTTCAGAACCTAAAAAAAGTACTTTTTTAGAGTTAAAAGAGATATCTCTTACATCACTTCCATTCATTGTTGCTCCAAAAAGTGTAAAATTAACTTGTTTTAATTCATTAATTAAATCTAGTGTATTTGGCATTAAGCAAACAGGCATATCTAACAATGCTCCACTACTACTTCTTGCAACTCCTTCAAAATTTAAAGATTTAATATCACTTACAATTATTCCATCAGCTCCTAATGCGTAAGCTGAACGAATAACTGCACCAATATTCCCCACATCGGTAACACCAACTAAAACAATTAAAAAATTAAAATTTTTTATTGTTTCAAATGGTGTTAATTCATAATCTTTAATGTTTAAAAAGAATCCTTGATGATTTTTTCCCTTTGAAAGTGCCTGTGCTTTTTGATTATCAACTTTTATGATTTTTTTATTTAATCTCGATACTTTGCTAAAAAGTTTTTTGTCAAGCTCTTTAGAGAGTATAATTTCCTCAATTAAATTTGGATATTTCTCTAAAATATATAAAAAGACTTGTTTTCCATAAACTAACATTAAATAATTACCTTAATTTTGAATTAAATCATTATAGCATTTTTTTATATCTTCCCCACTGATTTTAGAGAGTAGTTTAGCTTTTAATTTCTTTGGAATATCTAAATTAATTATATCTCTTTTAGTTATTTGATTTAAAGTCTTCTCTTTAGCTTTTATAACAACACACCACTCACCTTTTAAATTTACATCTTGTAAACTCTCTTTTAAATTTTTTGCACTCGCCCTAAAGCTTTTTTGATGAAGTTTAGTAATCTCTTTTACTAAAAAAAGTTCTCTATCCTCATCAATACTAACTATTTCATTAATTAATTTTAATATTCTATGTGGTGCTTCATATAATACTGTATTAAATTTATGTGTTAATAGATAATTTAACTCTTCGCTTCTCTTACTACCTTTATTACTTAAAAATCCAAAAAAAGTAAACTCTTTATCTAAAAATCCACTCATAACATAAGCTAAAAGTACAGCGTTAGCACCAGCTAAAACATCATATTCAATACTCTCTTTAATACAAAAATTAATTAATTTTGCACCAGGGTCTGATATTGCAGGCATTCCAGCATCGCTGATATAAATAACACTTTTTTCAAAAATTGATTTATCAATAGAACTTATAAGTATGTCTTCATTATGAGAGTGTAGTGAAATATATTTTTGAACTTTTGGAAAAATATTAAATTTATCTTTTAATAAATTTAAGAGTTTTTTAGAAACCCTTGTATCTTCACAAAAAATAATTTCAGCTTCTTCTAGGGCTTTTAAAGCCCTAAAGCTAATATCATTTAAGTTTCCAATTGGAGTAGGAACAAATGTTAGCAAATTACTTTATGCTATATTTTTTCTTGAATTTTTCAATTCTACCAGCAGCATCTACAATTTTTTCCGAACCAGTAAAAAATGGATGACACTCACTACAAATATCAATTCTTAATTCAGGTTTATTTGATAAAACTGCAAAACTACTTCCACAAGCACAACTGACTTGACACTCTACTGTATTTGGATGAATATCTTTTTTCATTATTCTTTTTCCCTTAATTTTAATTTGTAATAATTTACTTAGAAGAATTAGAATTGTAACAAAAAAGTTTTTATTCTTTACTTAATATTTGATTATAAAGTGAGTGAAATTAATCTAATAATTCATTATCAAAATCTTCATTTATTAAATTATAAATTTTTACTTTCATTTCTAATTTCTAGTTTCTAAAAATAAATTAACTATTTTTAAAGCTTTTAAAAAATAAAATAAGATAAAAAACAGGATAACTAAAATGAATAGTATAGTATTAACCATTGGAGTAATAGGAAGTGTAGCTTCAATTATTGGATTATTATTAGGTGCTAATGGCTTTAAAGAGAGATTAATACATGCTATATATGGTTTTATTATATCTATATTGGCTAGTGGATTTGTATATTATCAAAACTCTCTTGCTGAAATTACAAAAATAGAAAAACAGGCTACTAATTTAATGCAAAATAATAGTAAAGAGTCTATAGGTTCAAAAAGAGGATTTATATTAGCAACTTTAGCATTTTTAGAAAAAAATAAATTAAATTATCCAGATACATATAAAATGGCAAAACAACTTGCATTTAATGTGGATATATTAAATAGTAAAGAAGATGACACAATAGAAAGTATTAATCAAGGACGACAATTAAGTGATGTAGCAGATGCTATGGAAAAACTCTTAGAGGGGATTAGTGGAAAATCTAGGTTTATAGAGGTAGATGGATATAGCTAATTTGGTAAATAATAAAAAGAGAAGAAAAAAATTAGCCTTGAGTTGCCTCATTAGCATATTTTTCTCCAAGTTCATAAGCTTTTTTATTAACTTCGTGAACTTTAGCAGGAACTTTTGACAACATTACTTCTCTTAGCAAATCTTTATCTAAAGCACCAGTCATAGTATTAGCAACTGCTAGTGCTACAACTGATTGAGTAATAACATTTCCAACTTCTTCTTTTGCAATAGTAATAATTGGAATTTCGTGAATTGTCCATTTTTTTCTATCTTCTGCTGTTGGTGTTACAAGATTTGGCTCAATTACAATAATTCCACCATCTTTTACACCGCCTTTAAATTGATCATAAGATACTTGTGCAACAGATAACATAAAATCAATTTCACCATCATTTGCATAAGGATATAAAACTTCATCATCATCAAGTGTAATATCAACGACAGTTGCACCACCCCTAACTTGTGAAGTATATGTAGCAGTTTTTAATCCAAAACCACCACCTTTAATCTTCGCTGCAGCAAAAATTTCTCCTGCAAGAAGAACACCTTGACCACCAACGCCTGTAAATCTCATTAGATGTCTCAAATTAATCTCCTTACAGTTGAACTTTTGTTTTATTTTGATGAGCTTCAATTACTTTAGCATAAGAATCACAATATTCTGGCTCTTCTACTTGTTTTAAAACACCAGTTGGAAATTTTCCAGCTTGTTCTTCTGGTGTCATTTCATCAAATTTTCTCTTAGGTACTGATATATTATCAATCCAGTCAAGGTTTTGCATAGCATCACCCATCTTATTTTTTCTACCAAGATTAACATGACAATTTGAGAAAATATCAAAGAAACTGTAACCTTTATGTTTTAAACCAGTTACAAATATTTTTTCAAGTTTTTTAGCATCAATCATAGTTTCTCTTCCGATAAAACTAGCCCCTGCTCCCTCAGCTAATTTACAAGCATCAAAAGTTGGGTCAATGTTTCCTCTTTTAGCTGTAACAGTCCACATTCCCTTAGGTGTTGTTGGTGAAGTTTGAGAATTAGTTAAACCATAAATAAAGTTATTGATAACAATATGATTAAGGTCAATATTTCTTCTACAACCATGAATCGTATGATTTCCACCAATTGCTAAACCATCACCATCACCACTTACAACAATCACATGTTTTTCAGGATTTGCTAACTTAATTCCTGTTGCATAAGCTACAGTTCTTCCGTGAGTTGTATGAACTGTATTACAGTTGATATATGAGCTAAATCTTCCAGAACATCCAATTCCAGAAACAACACAAACATCATCCATACTCCAACCCATCTTTTCGATAGCTCTAATAAGTGCTTTTAAGATTACTCCATCACCACAACCCCAACACCAAAGTGTAGGCATCTTATCCGTTCTTAAATATTCATCATAATTAAAAGCCATATTACATTCCCTTCACTTTTTCAATAATTTCACCAGGGCTAATTGGTCTACCATTAGCTTTAAATATAGTATCAAAATCTCTTCCTGTAACTCTCTCAATTTCAGTTGAATATTGCCCCATATTTAATTCAGCTACTAACATTTTAGGTATTCTATTAGCAATCTCTTTTATTTTATCAGCAGGACTTGGCCATAAAGTAATTGGTCTAAACATACCAACTTTCATACCCTCTTTCCTAAGTCTATTTACAACTTCTCTAGCTGAAAGTGCAACCGAGCCATAAGCCACAATACAAATTTCAGCATCATCTAACTGATACTCTTCATAAGACTCTATCTCATCTATATGTGAATCAACTTTATTAAAAAGTCTCTCAATTAAATCTTGACACATTTGAGCATCTTCAGTTGGATGTCCATTTGGTCCATGATGTAATCCAGTATAGTGATACCTATAACCTTTAAACATTGGATTTAATACTGCTGGTCTATCTTGGGCTACTTCATAAGGTTTATAATCTTTTGGGCTACCTTCAAAAGTCTCTCTAGGTTTAATACCTTTTTGAACTGTTTCTAAATCAGGAAGTACTGCTTTTCCATGCATATGTCCTAGTGTTTCATCTAATAAAACAAATACAGGTTGCATAAATCTATCAGCTAAATTAAAGGCTCTAACTGTTTCAGTATAACACTCTTCTAAACTTCCTGCACATAGTGTAATAGAATTATAATCACCGTGTGTTGGAACTTTAGCTTGAAGTACATCACCTTGTTGAACTCTTGTAGGTAAACCAGTTGATGGACCACCTCTCATAACATTTACAATTACTAAAGGAACTTCAGCAATATATGCTAAACCTATTTGCTCTGATTTTAAAGATATCCCAGGTCCTGAAGTTGCTGTTAAACTTCTAACACCACTCATAGAAGCTCCAATTGCTGTACAAATTCCAGCAATTTCATCTTCCATTTGAATACAAGCACCACCAACCTCTGGTAATAAATCACTAATTGTGTGCATAACTTCACTTGATGGTGTAATTGGATAACCACCAAAAAATCTACATCCTGCATCAACTGATGCTTTTGCAGCTAAATCATTACCGCTTGAAATTATTTCTCTTGGCATTAACTCTCCTTATGCACTA
Organism: Campylobacteraceae bacterium; assembly: GCA_016744535.1. Classification (GTDB taxonomy): domain Bacteria; phylum Campylobacterota; class Campylobacteria; order Campylobacterales; family BB28; genus BB28. The sequence continues at coordinate 23,426 of JADGEE010000021.1, read as the reverse complement.
AGTTTTCTATAATTATTTGCTTTAATTTTTGCAGCATTATCTTTTGATTCATCTGTAAGTTTTGCAAATTTAAATTCACTTCTCTCTGCTACATAAATAGCAAAATCAGGACATTGTAACTCACACTCTTTACAGCCTATACAGCTATTAGGTGTAATAACTTCCACCATAGAACCCAGTGTTGAATCTGGTGCTTGTCTCATTGCAATAGTTCCAGCTGGACATACACTAACACAAATATCACACGCTTTACATCTACTCTCGTCTACCCAAACAGGGGTATTTTCTGGAGCTGATAAAATTCCCATTAATTCTCCTTTTTACTAAATTTGCCTATACTACAAGAGGCAACACTCTTAGCTTTTAATCCTATATCTTGAAAAATGGTTAATTTTTCATCACTAAGAGGATAGCCAAGTTTTCTTAAAGTATTTCTTAGAAATTCCTCATCTTCAATACTTTTTATGTCAAGTGTTACCTTTTGATTTTCTATATCAATTTCTACTTCACCAAACTTATCTTTTAAAGCTTTTTGAATACTATTTGCACAACCACCACATCTAATATTTGAAAGCTTAAAATTTTTAATCATTACTATTTTTTTAAAATTTTAGATATTGCTTTGCCAATATCAGCAGGAGATTTTACAACTATTACTCCAGCTTTTTCTAAAGCTTCCATTTTTTCTGCTGCTGTCCCAGCACCTCCACTAATAATAGCCCCTGCATGTCCCATTCTCTTACCTTTTGGTGCAGTTTGACCTGCAATAAAAGCAACGACTGGTTTAGTAATTTCTTTTTTAATAAGCTCTGCTGCTTGAATTTCTAAATCTCCACCAATTTCACCAATCATAACAATTGCTTCAGTTTCAGAATCAGCTTCAAACATAGGAAGTATCTCTTTATAGCTTAAACCAATAATTGGATCTCCACCAATTCCAACAGCAGTTGTGATGCCTAAGCCTTCTTGAACTACCTGATTACTGGCTTCATAAGTTAGAGTTCCTGATTTTGAAATTAGACCAACATTCCCTTTTTTAAAAATCATACCTGGCATAATTCCAATTTTGCACTCTTCTGCCGTTATAATTCCTGGACAATTTGGTCCAATTGTCATCATACCAGATTTAGTTGCATAAGCTTTTGCATACATCATATCTTTAACTGGTGCACCTTCAGTAATAATAACTGAAAGTTCAATTCCAGAATTAGCCGCTTCCATAACAGCATCAGCTACAAATGCAGGTGGAACAAAAATCATACTTACAGTTGCACCAGTTGTTGTTACAGCTTCGCTTACAGTGTTAAATACAGGTTTCCCAAGATGCTCAATTCCACCTTTTCCAGGAGTTACACCACCTACAATTTTAGTTCCATAATCAATACATTGTTCAGCGTGAAAAGAACCCTCTTTACCTGTAAAACCTTGAACTATTACTTTTGTATCTTTGTTTATTAAAATACTCATTTTTAACCCCTTGCCGCTTCTACAGCTTTTTTTGCACCATCAGCTAAATCAGTTGCAGCGATAATATTATCAATTCCAGAATTATTTAAAATTTCAGCAGCTTCAGATGCATTTGTTCCATCAAGTCTAACAATAATAGGAACATCAACTTTTATCATTTTAGTAGCCTCTAAAATTCCATTTGCAACTCTATCACATCTAACAATTCCACCAAAAATATTTACAAAAATAGATTTTACATTTTTATCTTTTAAGATAATTTCAAAACCTTTTGCTACTGTTTCAGAATTTGCTGAACCACCAACATCTAGGAAGTTTGCAGGAGTTCCTCCAACATAATTAATTGTATCCATAGTACCCATAGCAAGCCCAGCACCATTTACCATACAACCCACAGTACCATCAAGCTTAACATAACTTAAGCCATAATTACCAGCTTCAATTTCAGTTGCTTCTTCTTCGCTTAAATCTCTCATATCTGCAATTTCATTTTGTCTAAAAAGTGCGTTATTATCAAAGCCCATTTTTGCATCTAATGCTAAAAATTTTCCATCATTAGTTTTAATAAGAGGATTTATTTCGATCATCTCTGCATCATTTTTCATATATACTTTATATAAAGAATTTGCAAATCTAATAAAAGCACCAACTTCCTCTTTTGGAAGTCCAAGCCCAAAAGCTAACTCTCTACCGTGAAAACCTTGAAAACCAATAGCTGGGTCTATTGCTATTTTAATAAGTTTTTCAGGAGATTCCTCTGCAACTTTTTCAATTTCCATTCCACCTTCAGTTGAAGCCATCATTACAGGCATCTCTTTAGCTCTATCTAAAACTACTCCTAAATAAAGTTCTGCCTTAATATCAGCACCCTCTTCAATATAAACTTTTTGAACAAGTTTTCCTTTAGGTCCTGTTTGGTGAGTTACTAATGTCATACCTAATATCTCTTTAGCCAATTCTCTTACTTCATCAACTGATTTAGCAAGTTTGACACCACCACCTAAACCTCTACCACCAGCATGTATTTGAGCTTTTACTACCCAAAGTTTACCGCCAAGTTCTTGTGCTGCCTTGACAGCTTCATCTGGTGTAAAAGCAATATGACCTCTAGGTGTAGGCACACCTTGTTTTTTTAAAATCTCTTTGGCTTGATATTCATGAATGTTCATCTATTTTCCTTTCACTTTTTTTACTCTTTTGGTGCAATCATCTCTTCAGGTTTTACATATTTATCAAACTCTTCAGCACTCAAATAACCTAATTTTATAGCAGTTGCTTTTAAAGTTGAATTATCATTAAATGCAGTTTTTGCAATTTTAGCAGCTTTTTCATAACCTATATATGGATTTAATGCTGTTACAAGCATTAATGATTCATTTAAGTTTTTATTGATATTTTCCATATTAGGCTCAATCCCAACTGCACAATTATCATTAAAACTAACCATTGAATCAGATAATAATCTGATTGATTGAATTAAGTTATAAACAATTACTGGCTTAAATACATTTAACTCAAAATTTCCTTGACTTGCAGCTACTGAAATTGTGGTATTATTTCCCATAACTTGAGTAGCCACCATAGTTATAGCCTCTGCTTGAGTTGGATTTACTTTACCTGGCATAATTGAACTCCCAGGCTCATTGGCAGGAATACTAATTTCACCAATTCCACATCTAGGTCCACTAGCTAACCATCTAATATCATTTGCTATTTTCATTAAGTTACTTGCAAGTCCTGTTAAAGCTCCACTTAAATAGACTTCACCATCGTGTGCAGTTAATCCATGAAATTTATTTGGATTTGAAATAAATCCATAATTCTTAGGTACAATTTCATTTAAAACTTCACTTACCATCTCTGAAAATTTTGGATGAGAATTAAGCCCAGTTCCAACTGCTGTTCCACCAATTGCTAACTCTTTTACATCTTGTAAAGCTTCTTTTACTTGCTTTTCACTTTTCTCAAGCATTGCTACATATCCACTTAACTCTTGTCCTAGTGTCAATGGAGTTGCATCTTGAAGATGAGTTCTACCAATTTTTACGACATTATTAAAAGTGTCTGATTTTTCTTGTAGTGTATTTTTTAATTTTTCAATTGCAGGAAAAAGTAAAACTTCAGTCTCTATTACAGTAGCAACTCTCATTCCTGTTGGAAAAGTATCGTTTGAACTTTGACCTTTGTTTACATCATCATTTGGATGAATTAATTTCTCATTTCTAAAGTCTCCACCCAAAATTTCAGTGGCACGATTTGCTAATACTTCATTCATATTCATATTAGATTGTGTGCCACTTCCAGTTTGCCAAACAACTAAAGGGAAATTATCATCTAATTTTCCATTAATTACATCATCAGCTGCTTTACTTATAGCTTCACACTTTTTATCATCAAGGCGACCGAGTCTATTATTAACAATTGCACAAGCTTTTTTTAAATAAGAAAATCCCTTTACAACTTCGATTGGCATTTTTTCAATTCCAATTTTAAAGTTTTGATAACTTCTTTGAGTTTGAGCTCCCCAATATTTATCATCAGGAACTTCAATCTCTCCCATTGTATCTTTTTCGATTCTCACACTCATTTCTTTTTCTTTCCAAAGAATTTATTTTTATCTAAAACATCTATTAAATCTTGAACTGATTGAACTGATTTTTTAAACATTTTCTTTTCGCATTGATTTAGTGTAACTTCAATTATTTTTTCAGCTCCACCAGCACCCATCATAACAGGAACTCCACAAACAACATTCTCATAACCATACTCACCTTGCAACATTGTAGCACAAGAGTATATTTGTTTTGTATCATTTAAAATAGATTCAACCATAATTGCAGTAGATTTAGCCGGAGCATAATAAGCTGAACCAGTTTTTAAATAACTTACAATTTCAGCCCCACCGTGTCTTGTTCTATCAACAATTTCATCAATCTCTTTTTCAGTAAGTAAATCTGTTAATGGAACTCCTGCTACTGTTGAATAACTAGGAAGTGGAACCATATCATCACCGTGTCCTCCAATTACACTTGCTCTAATTTGACCAGCTCCATAGCCTAATTTTTCGTGAATAAAACTTGCCATTCTTGAGCTATCAAGTATTCCAGCCATTCCAATAACTTTACTTCTATCAAAACCACTAACTTTTAGAGCTGCATAAGTAATAACATCAAGCGGATTTGATACAGTAATGATTATAGCATCAGGTGCATAAGTTTTAATATCATTTACAACTTCTCTAGTAATTTCACCATTAATTAAAAGTAAATCGTCTCTACTCATTCCAGGTTTTCTAGGACTTCCAGCAGTTATTACGACAACATCACAACCTTTCAATTTTTCAGGAGTATCTGCAACTGAAACAATAGTATGACTTCTAGCAGCCGCTGCTGCTTGACTCATATCTAATGCCTTGCCCTTAGCAATATCAATTTTATTATCTCTTAAAACTATTTCGTGACAACTACCTTTCATAGCTAAGATAAAAGCTACGGTACTACCTACATTTCCTGCCCCAATAATTCCAACTTTTCTACTTTTTGACAACATATAAATCCTTTATTTGAGAATTAAAAAGGAAACAGGAGATTTCCTCTTAATAATTTAGTATAATTATTACATATTTTATATTATAAGTTTCTCAAATGATTAGATTGCGTCAATTATTGCATTTAGCGTTGAACTTGGTCTCATAACAGCTTCTGCTTTAGTATCATCTAAGTGATAGTAACCACCGATATCTTTAGAACTTCCTTCACTTGCTAAAAGTTCACTTATAATTTTATCTTCATTTTCAATTAATGCTTTTGCGATAGGAGCAAATTTAGCAGATAATTCTGCATTATCAGATTCAGCCAATGCTTTTGCCCAATATTGTGCTACAAAAAAGTGACTTGCTTTATTATCAGGTTCACCACATTTTCTTGAAGGTGCTTTGTTGTTATCTAAGTAACCTTGACCTGCTTTATCTAAAGCCTCTGTTACTGCTTTTAAGTTTGCATTAGGGTGTTTTTGCTCAATATATCTCATAGATTCAGCAAGTGCTAAAAACTCACCTAAAGAATCCCATCTTAAATGACCCTCTTTTAAGAATTGATCAACATGTTTTGGAGCAGAACCACCAGCACCAGTTTCAAATAGACCCCCACCTGCTAATAATGGAACGATTGAAAGCATTTTTGCAGAAGTTCCAAGCTCTAAAATTGGATACATATCAGTTAAATGATCTCTTAAAACATTACCAGTAGCAGAAATTGTATTTTCACCTTTTCTTACTCTTGCATTAGTAAACTCAACTGCATCTTTAACATCTAAGATACACCAAGTAACACCCTCAGTATCAAATTCAACAATGTATTCATTAATTTTTTTAATTAAATTAGCATCATGTGCTCTTTTCTCATCTAACCAAAATACTACTGGACTTCCAGTTAATCTTCCTCTCTCAACTGCTAATCTAATCCAATCTTTAATAGGAATATCTTTAGCTCTACTCATTCTCCAAATATCACCACACTCAACGCTATGGCTCATTAAAACATTACCATTTGAATCTTTAACTTCAACTACACCATCTTCAGGTATTTCAAAAGTTGTTGGGTGTGAACCATACTCTTCAGCTTTTTGTGCCATCAGACCAACATTTGCAACATTACCCATAGTTGTAACATCATATTGACCATTTTTAACACAATCATCAACCATACCTTGATGAAATCTTGCATACGAGCTATCAGGAATAACAGCAACACACTCTTGCACTTTTCCATCTGCATTCCACATTTTACCGCCATCTCTTACAACTACAGGCATAGAAGCATCAATGATAATATCATTTGAAGCGTGTAAATTAGTAATACCTTTATCAGAATCAACCATAGCCATTGGAGGTTGAGTTTCATAAGTAGCACTAATAGCTACTTCAATTTCAGCTTTTTTATCAGCTGGTAATTTTTCTAACTTCTGATATAAATCACCTAAACCAAGATTTGCATTAAATCCTATCTCTTTAAATTCTGTACTATATTTTGCAAATACATCTTTAAAGAACACTTTAATAGCGTGACCAAACATAATAGGGTCAGAAATTTTCATCATAGTAGCTTTTAAGTGTAGTGACCATAAAACACCATTTGATTTTGCATCATCTAAAGTTTTTTGATAAAAAGCTTGGAGTGCTTTAGCAGACATAAAAGTAGCATCTAAAACCTCTTTATCTTGAATATCATCAAGTTTTTTAAGGCAATTTCCATTTAATTCAATTGTAATTGAACCTGCACCGTTCATAATGACAGATTTTTCATTTGAATAAAAATCACCATTACCGTCCATATGAGAAACATAAGATTTTGATTGAGCTTCAAATGCTCTTAATTTATGAGGGTTTTTTTGAGCGAAATTTTTTACTGCAACAGCAGCTCTTCTGTCAGAATTACCTTCTCTTAATACTGGATTAACAGCTGAACCTAAACAAGTAGAATATTTAGCTTGTATCTCTTTATCTACATCACTTTGTGGCTCTTCTGGATAATTTGGAAGATTATAACCTTGAGATTTTAACTCTGCAATACAATCTTTTAATTGAGGAATCGAAGCAGATACATTTGGTAATTTAATAATATTACCCTCAGCCTCTTTAACAACATCACCTAATTTAGCAAGTTCATTATCAATTTTTTGCTCATTTGTTAAATTTTCAGGAAAAGTTGATATTACTCTTCCTGCTAATGAAATATCTCTTAATTCTACATCTACTCCACCAGCACTACAAAACTTTTGTACAATTGGTAAAAATGAATAAGTTGCTAAAGCTGGAGCTTCATCAATTTTTGACCATATAATTTTTGACATATATTTTCCTCTTATAAAATTTTTATTAAGAATAATTGTAACATCTTTTAAATTTTATTTATAATAAAAATTATATTGTTTAACTTTTTAGAAAATAGATGTTTCATTAAGTTACATTTGAAGTCTATTTATTATTATTTAGAGTTTTTTTTAATATTTTTTTTAATCTATTTTCACAATCTTTATGAAAAGATGGGAATTTTTATAAAATTTAAATTTTATCCCCTATTAAATGATAAATTACCTCATCTATTCTAATATTATCAACTGCTTTATTTGTAGGAAATGCTATTGGTGCAAAATTTGGAAAATCAAAATAATCAGTATCCCAATCTACTCTATTTGGAAAATACTCTGGTACTTCCCCTGGATAAACTATGACTTCTTCATCTTGGGCTAAAACTTTGCCTTTTAAACAAGATAGTCGCCTTCCATCGTGAAGTTTTATTAAACTTTGTGTACTTTTAACTGATGATATTATAGATGAAATTGTCTCAACACCTTTTATATCTATCTCACTCTTTGCCTCTTTGATAATCATCTCTAGTAGAGATTTATAATTATTGTGTTGATTGTTTGCTACGTGGTCAGCTTTTGTCGCACAAAAGATAACTTTGTCAATTTGGGTTTTAAATAATTTTGTGAGAAAATTTAATTTTCCATAAGAGTAAATTGACATTATGATTTTCATAGCTTTTACCATATCTTCAAATGGCTCATATCCATTTTTAAGTGCTTTTAATACATCAACTAAAATAATTTGTCTATCAAATTTTACAAAGTGATTTAAGTGAAAATCTCTTACATACTCTTTTACATAGTTCTCATATCGCTCTTTAAATTTAAGATAGTATGAACTTTTATTTAAAGTTATATTTTTAGGAAGTGGGCAAAACTTTAAAACTTCACTCCCTTCTAAATACCCTGGCATTATAAAACGCCCAGGTTGAATTAAACTTAAACTGTTTTCATTGCATTTATGTAAAAATTCTGTGTATTTATTAACTAACTCATTTTGAATACTCTCATTAATATCAGCACTTAAATCGATACTCTCTAAATACTCTATCCACTCTTTTGCTAAAGTTTTTCGTGGTTCATTTTTAATTAAATCAAATACTCCCTCACTCCACTGCTCATAATCTTTATTTAACATATCAATATCAAGCAACCACTCACCTGGATAATCGATAATTTCAATATCAATGATTCTATTTTTTATAAACTTTTTTCTACTTTGAATCTCTAATCTTAAAGTAATAGCAGTAATATTATTAGTTGATTGAGGCCAAATAGGCTCTTTTTGTATTAAATTATCTAAAAATTTATCATATTTAAATTGCTCTAACTCTCTATTTGGAATAATTGAAACTATAAAATTTTTTTTAAACTTCTTTCTTAAATTTAAATCGTGAAGCATTTGATTTATAAGTGAAATTATGAAAATAGTTTTTCCACTTCTACTAAGCCCAGTAATTGCTATTTTTATATATTTATTTGGAAATTTGATTTTATTTGGAATTGAAACTTTTTTCATTAAAAATCCTGATTTTTTATTCTTGAGAATCAAAGAGTTCAAAAAATTTAATAGGCAATGTTAGTGTTCTATGAATTATATTAAGAGGGGCTTTTATTGTATCTTCAAGCATATTTGTCTCGATGTTTGGATCATACATATTACCATTAACATTTACATTTGTACTAATTTTACCATCACCTAAAATAAGATAGCCAACAAGTGGAATATTTTTTATAATTTTGCTCAAATTTTTAACAGTTGATATTTTTAATTTAAAATCTAAATTTTTTTTATTTAAATAGATAATCCCACTTCCTGTTATATCTATACTGTCACCTTTTAACTCTATATCATTAATATAGATACTATCTTGAAAATATGTAAATTCAATTTTACCTTTATTAATCTCATATCCACTCTCACTAAAACCAGGGGTTTGTAAAGTTACAAGTGCTGGGAGTGCATCTATAAATGAGACTAAATTATTTAAAGCTTTTAAGTTTTTGATAATTACATTTTGAAAAGTTAAATTTCCCTTTACAACATCTTCATCGCCATCTATTTTTATATTGTAAAGTCCACCCTCAATTTTATCTTTTTGTAAAAAACTCTGTAAAAACACTTCACTTAAATTATCACCTACTAGAGTAAACTTATCATCAATTTTTTCAAATTTAAAAATACTATTACCATACTTTGAATTAAATATAATATTTTTATTTTTTACATTTAAATTAAATTTTTCACTAAGTAAAACTCTATCTCCAAAGTATATATTTGTATCTGTTGCTTTTACTTTTATATCTCTTTTTTTATCTTTTTCATCACTACCCATATCTTTTAATTTTGAAATATCAGGTAGAAATATATCATATTTATTTAAACTAGCCTCTATCTTTTTATCTTTATCAATATATGCTACTAAATCTCTGTTCGTAGATGCCACTTTAACATTTTTTTTATCCACATCTATCTGCATAGATAATTTTTTTATATTTCCTATAAATTTACCATTTTTATAAAGAGGTGTATCTAAATTTTTTAAATTTGCAAAAATATTTAAATTTTTAAAATCTTCTGTATCAACTTTTAAATCTCCCTCTTTAATCTTTAATCTTTTTAGTATATTTGAGTATTTAGAGAGTTTTGAAATATCTTTTAGTGAGATAACTTTTAAATTATCCATTTCAAATATTTGTAAATATGTCAATTCTAAATTTGTTAGCACTGCTAATAAATTTGGTTTAAATGATAACATTATAGGAGAGTAAAAGTTTTGTAAAGAGATAATTTCACCATCTTCTACTGTTAAATCTTTTATAAAAATATCTCCAAACGCTTGTTTAGATTTAAAATTAATATTTAAATTTAAATTTGCATCAATCATATCTTTATAGCTAAATCTTAAATTTTTTATATTTAACCCATCACTATTTAATTCAATTCTAGCACTTTTAACAAATAAATTTACGCCATTTATATTAATATTTGATTTTTTTATTTGAAAATAACCATTTACATTAACTTTTTTATTTAAAAGTCCTATTGATATTTTAACAGCTGAATTTGATTTTGAAGCTTGTAAATCTATGGGTAATTCAATATTATAATTTTTCAGTATATAAACAATTTTTCTATCAAAGCTTGAATCTGCTTTAATTAAAACATTTAAAATTGGATTGTCTATTAAATTTTCTATATCTACAAAACTATTTTGTAAACTAATCCCTAAATAACTTGGTCTATCTAAATTAAAACTCAATCTATTATTTTTAAATTTTACCTTTATAGAGTTTGCTTTTATCTCACTAAGTTTTGGATGAAACTTAACTCTTGCATTATCTAAACTCACCATTGCTTTTAGTGAATTATAGTCAAAATTTAATTCTCTATCTAATCTAAAAGTAAGATAATCTAAACTATAGCTCTCGGCTTTAGGATTATCAAATATCCACTCTTTGATATTTTTATTTAAATCTATAAATTTTCTTAAAATATCTATATTATCAGTTTCATCACTATTAAAATGAAAATTTATCCATTTTTCATCAGCATTTACAAAAGTATGCCCAGAGATATTATCAATTATATATTCACCAGAAAATTTAAATCTATTCTTTTTTAAGTTAAGAGTAGCATCTCCATAAATAAATAGGTTATAATCTTTTAAAGATAGTGCTTTTATATCAAAATAGAAAATCTTTCTCTCTTCATCAAACTCAAATAGAGTAGCTAAATTTAGATACTTTGAATCCACATAAAAAAGCTCATTTTCATATAAGATTGATGCCTTTTCCCCTTTTAAGAGAATCTCATCTATATAAATCTTTTCAAAATAAGTTAAGAGTAATTTAAAATTAGTTAAAATTTTATCTAACTGTTCAAGTGAACTTTTAGATTTTCCCTCTTCATTAATTTTTAATTGTTTAGCTGTTACAATTAATCTTTTATCCAATTTAATATAGAGGTTATCAATGGTTATTATATTTAAATCAAGTTTATCAATTTCAATTCCACTAAGTAGATTATAAAGAATAAACCCACTAAGTAAAATAATGAAAACTACAATATTACGAACCATCTTTTTTATTGTCGAAGCAATACTAATAACCATTGTAATTTTTACCCTTTATCTAAGACAACCAATTTATAGCCAAAAGGTTTTATATATTCCAAAAGGAAGCATAAAAGAGATTATAACATACTTGATAGATAAAAATATAAATTTACTGCCTATTGATTCTTATATTTTAAGAGTAATTGGAAATCCACAGAGTGGCTTTATAGATTTAAAAGAGACAAAACTCTCTAAGTTAGATTTTTTATATAAATTAACTACTGCAAAGTCAGCACAAAGTAGTGTGACTTTAATCCCTAGTGAAACAAATCACTTCTTTATTTTAAATATTGCAAAAAAATTAAACTTATCATTTGATAAATTAATGAAAGCTTATAATAAATATTCTCCTTACTCTGACGGTGTAATTTTAGCAAATAGTTATAATATTCCTTTAGACTTTAATGAAAATGATATTATGAAATATTTAATTAATAATTCACTTTCAATTCATAAACAATTATCAATAAAATATTTAGGATATTATAGTCAAAAAAGGTGGTTTGAGTATGTAACAATTGCTTCTATTATAGAAAAAGAGGCAGGAAATAAAGAGGAGAAACCTTTAATTTCAGCAGTAATATACAATAGAATAAAAAAGAGGATGAGACTTCAAATGGATGGAACTCTAAATTATGGGAAATACTCACATATAAAAGTAACTCCAAAGAGAATTAAAGAGAATAATTCAAATTTTAATACATATAAAATTAGAGGTATTCCAAATTCTCCTATTGCAAGTGTAACAATTAATTCAATTGAATCTGCAATTTTTCCAGCAGAAGTTAATTATCTATATTTTTTCAAAAAAGATAAAAATTCGCATATCTTTTCAAAAAGTTATAAAGAGCATTTGAGAAATATTAAAAAATATTCAAATTAAATCCAAAGATTATCAATCAACCTAACTCCTGAAATTTTAACTGCTATTAAAATTATGCTATCTCCTTTTTTTATCTTTTTAATTTGATTTAACTCTCTATTTGTAATTTCAATATACTCTATATTTAAATCTTTTAAATTATCTCTTATAACCTCTTTTATAACTTCTACTTCAAAAATATTTTTCATAATCTCTTTTGAGGCAATTTTTAGAGATTTTGATATAAACAAAGCTTTTTCTCTATCTTCATTAGATAAATATACATTTCTACTACTAAGTGCTAATCCGTCACTCTCTCTTAGAGTATCACAATCAATAATTTCAATATTTAAAAATAGATTTTTAACCATCTGCTTAATAAGTATCAATTGCTGTGCATCTTTTTTTCCAAAATAAGCTTTTTTAGCTCTTATCATATTAAATAGTTTCAGTACAATTTGTAAAACACCATTAAAATGACCCGCCCTATTAAAGCCTTCTAAAATAAATCCATTTACAAAAGGTGCTTTTATTAAAACCTCATCTTTAGAGTAGAGTTCATTTATATTTGGTAAAAATAGAATATCAACTCCAGCTAATTCACAAACTTTCTTATCAGCTTCAATTTTTTTAGGATATTTATTAAAATCTTCACCCTCTAAAAATTGAGTTGGATTTACAAAAATAGAGACAATTACGACTCTATTTTCATCTCTTGCTCTTTTAATTAATGAGATATGTCCATTATGTAATGCACCCATTGTAGGTACAAATCCAATACTATTATCAATTTCATTTCTAATTTTAATTAACTCATTAACAGTTTTAACTATTTTCAAAGTAACTAGTCCTTTTTTAGTGATAATTATATCAAAAAATTTTAATTAAATAACTCTCTCATTTCCACCATCTATTGGTAATTGAGCTCCTGTAATTTTAGCAAATAAATCTCCTGCCATTTCACAAGTTAAATTTGCAACTTCATTTGAGCCAACTTCAACTTTTAATAAATTTCTTCTCTTATACTCATCAACACTTAATCCATAATGCTCTGCTCGACTTTTGATAACATCTTCACTCCAAACACTTGTATCAAAAACAGCATCAGGGTGTAATACATTAACCCGAACTAATGGTGCTAACTCCATTGACGCAACTCTTGCTAATTGTGTAACTCCAGCTTTTGCTACTGAATATGCACTAGCACCAATCCCTGGGGCAGGAACATTTTTTGAAGCGATAAATATAACTGCTGAATTAATTCCTAGTTTTAAATATGGAGCTGTGAATGTAAGTAAATTTTGATGACTTGTTAAATTTATATCTAAACTCTTTTGCCAAACATTACTATCCATATCTTCAATACTCATACTAGGAGGAAAAATTCCAGCATTATTAACTAAAATATCAATACCTCCAAATTCTTTTACTGTTTTTTCAACTGCATTGTTTAGAGCGTCTCTATTGGTAATATCACAAGCGATTCCTAAAATATTACTCTTGTTAAATAGAGTCGTAACTTTTGGATTAATATCAAGTGCTACAACACAAGCACCTCTAGCGTTTAACTCCTCTACACAAGCTTTTCCAATTCCACTAGCCCCACCAGTTACAATTGCAATTTTACCTTGAAGTTTTGGTTTACTTCCTCCTTTTTTAAGTTTTGCTTGTTCAAGCTCCCAATACTCCATTTTAAATATTTCATTCTCAGGTAGTGCTTTGTATCCTCCTAGTGCTTCAGCTATTTCTATCGCTTCTATTGTATGATTTTTAATATCATTTATAATTGATGCCTCTTTATAGTTACTTCCAAAAGATAGAGTCCCAATATCTTTCCAAACTCCCCATCTAGGAGCTAAATCAAGACAAGTTAATGAGCCATTATCATTTTTATTAAAGTATCCTCTATAAGAGTTTGCATAACTTTTTACATCTTCTGGATTTTTTATAATACATGCATCTTTTTTAGTTCTAATTACATGATCTGGTGTGAGTGGTCCTCTAGTTGTAATTGAATCAACATTATCTAATTTTGCAAATTCAATCGATTTAGTGTCAAGTTTAGCAACCATAGCAGAGCCTTTTAAATTACTAACCTCTTTTCTAATATTTGCTAATTTTAATAAATCAACATCTATACTCTCATTTGATTGTTTTATTTCAATATTTTTATTTTTTATATAATTTTCTGCTTTAGTCACAATATTGATCATTTTTTCATAACTTTTTTTTGCATCATCATCGTAAGTAAATACACCATGATTCATTAAAATAATAGCATCAACTTTACTTAAATCTCTATTTTTTATCTCTTTATAAACTTCTCTAGCCAAAATAAACCCTGGCATTACATAAGGTAAAATCAAAACGCTATCACCATAAATTTCTCTTATCTTCTCTTCACCATTATCTGTATTTGTAATTGCTACAACTAAATCAGCGTGAGTGTGGTCTACAAATTTAAAGGGAATAATTGCGTGAAGTATCGCCTCAATTGATGGATTTGGAGCGTAAGGATTAGTCATAGCAACTCTTTGATATTTCACCATATCAGAATCACTTAAATTTTCGAGTTCAGCCATTTTTAAAAGCATATCCATTTTAACAGGTGCAAACCCTTTACCCTCAATAGTTGCTAAATCCCAACCGCTACCTTTTACTAATAAAACCTCTTCATCTTCTCCAAATAGATTAGCCATTTTATCTTTTACAGAAGTATTTCCACCACCGTGTAAAACTAAAGATGTCTCTTTGCCTAATAGTCTTGAAGTATAAACCCTAAGCTCTAAAGGTGTTTTAAAATTTTGTGCCTCACTGTCATTCCATAAACTTTTCATATTTTCTCCAAATAATTTTTTAATAATTTTAACTAATTTCTCTTTATGAAGTAATTTTTAATTAAAAAATATATATTTTTTAATATCTCATATCCATTTAGTGTTAATTCTATATTTTCAACTCTCTCTTCTATATTTAATGGGTATTCGTGAGTTAAAGAGTTTCTTATCTCTCGCAATCTATCCCAATCATCAACACTTTTTATAATTTCTAATTTCTCTAAAATATTTAAAACATCTCTCATAGGAACACTTTGGCTATCTATCTCTTTTAATTCAATCAAAACTTTTTTAAAGAGTTTAGCACCAACTTTATCTTGAATTTTAATAAAATTAAACAAAAAGCTATTTAGTAATCTTTGATTTGAGTAATCTTCAAAAAAATTTTCATCTATATTTTTTGACTTTAACTCTCTATAATCAATATTACAACTCTCTATCAATTTATCAATAGAGATAAATATCTCTTTTAACTCTTGCATAGTAGTATCCCTTCACTTTTAGCGATTTTATCTATAACTCTATCTTTTCCTCTATCTATCACAACATCAATTTTCTGTTCACCTAAAATTTTTTTTAAACTTACTAAAAAGTCTATTTTCTTTTTAGTTAAATTTATATTTGTATCAGGAATTATATAGAGGTCAATATCTCCACCTCTTTTATCATAATCTATCCTACTACCGAAAAGATATATTTCACCACTTTTAAAAGTTTCTATAAAAGATTTTTTAATAGTTTTTATTTCAATTTTTTTTAGTCGCATTGGTTAATTCACTCTCTATCAATTTTAAATTTTCTCTTAACCTATCTAAATATAGATGTCCATTTGGATAAATCTTTTTTCTAATTTTGAATTATTTTTAAATCTTTCAAAATCATTACTCTTTTTATACTCTATTAACTCATTAACTTATAAAAACATTATAAATCATATCCATTTTTTCCTCCCAAATTAAAACCCTAAACTCATCTTTGATGAAATTTTATAAATAACACTTTTATATTTAAACTCTATTTTATTTGCGTGAAGCATAACTCTTTTAGCTTTTGTTAAATTAATTCTATCATCTTCACTTAAGATTTTATCTAAATATTTTGATGCAACTTCAAAACTCTTTCCGTAAATCGGCTCACCTAAAATTGTATGGTTTATATGGTTTAAATGGATTCTAATTTGGTGAACTCTACCTGTTATCGGTAAAGCTTCAATTAAAGTACAATTTTTGTCACTTAAATATTTAATTGGTTTTATTAGTGTTTGTGAACTTTTACCTTTTGTATCAATAAAAGCTCGATATTTACTCTTTAATCTATCAGGATTTTTTAAAATAGGCTTATTAATTAAAATCTCATCTTTTAACTTATCCTCAATAAATGCTAAGTAATTTTTTTTAACTTTTCTATCCTCAAATAGTTTTTTTAACTCTATTTCAACCTTTCTATTTTTTGCGACTACTACTAATCCACTTGTCTCATAATCTATTCGATGAACTATATTTGCCTCTCTTCCAAAATTTGCTTTAGCTTCATCTAATAGTGAATTTTTAGTTAGAGTATTTTTAGGATGAACTAACATAAAAGGAGGCTTATCAAATATTGCAAAATCCTTAGTTTGAAAAATTGGTTTTAAACCAATTGGAGTTGGAGTAAATTGCAAAATTTCAACTTCACCTTTTAAAATTTTTGAAGAATCTTTAATAATTTTACCATTTTGAGTTAGTCTTCCTCTTGCTATTAATCTCTGTGCTTCTCTTTGTGTTAGATTCAATTCTCTAATTAAAAATAGAAAAGCTTTAATTTCAATATTTATATTAATTTTTAATTTTTCAAATCCCAATTTTAACCTTATGTTTTGTTAATTTTGCTAATATTTATATTATGAAAAATATTAATAGTAAAAAACATTTAATTTTTACAGATATTATTTTAATTGATATTATAGACTATTCTAAATTAAATAATATGCAACAATTTGATGTAGTTGATTTGATGACTAAATTCTTTAAAAGAGCTATAAATTTGATGTTATCAAAATCAAAAATTCCAAATAGTGAAGCAATACTTGGTTTCATTGCAACTGGAGATGGTTTTTTTGTAATTTTAGCTCCTAGATTAAAAGGTTATGGAGTTATTTTTGCACTATCACTAAAAAATATATCTAATAGTATTCATAAAAAAATAAATTATTTTAAAGGTATAAAGATAGCTGTTCATACTGGTTATCTTATGCCATTTTCAGATATTTTAAATCATCAAAATTTTATAGGAGATGGTTTAAATAATTGTGCTAGGTATCTTGAATTTAAAAATCCTAATATTTATGACTATTTTCCAACAGGATATATAATAATTTCAAGAGATGCATCAAAATATTTTATGAATTTTTTATCAGAAAATAAAAAAATAAGTGATTTAATAAATGATTTAGGATTTCACACTTCAAAAGAGATTATGTTTGAAGATAAACATAAACATAAACATTACGGTTACTATATTTGGACAGATAAAGAAGTTATAATTACTCCTCCCTAAATTTTATTTAAAAGTAAATTTTAATTTTATTGTGCTAGAATAACCTTAAAGTGCTATTTAATTTTGATGTTTCAAGGAGGAGACAATGGAGTTTTTAGATGCAGGGTTAAACTATTTTCAGTCAATGTTTGATAATTCTAGTAATAAGCAAACTAACCGTTTTACTAATAATTACTTGAGTGTTAATAACAAGTTTATGCCAAATGAAGTATATATAAACAAAGATGATTTATTGGAAATTAACTCTTTTAAAAAGGAGAGTAACGAAATAGAAAGTCAAATTAGTAACTTTAGTAATTTGATTAAAAATATAAATAAATCTGCTGGATTTACAGAGGCCGTAAAATATACACTATCAAAACAAGAAGAGTTACTCAATTCAATAAAAGATAAAACAGATACACTCTTTAATAGTGAGAGTAACGAATTAATACAAGAAAATATTAGTGAATTAATTTCTAGTATGGATTTTTTAGCAAATAATAGTAAATTTAATAATAGAAAACTTTTAAATGGAAATTTTCAAAATCAAAAGATTATGTCTTCTTTAAACAGTAGTAATTTTGTAGAAGTTAGTTTAAACTCTACGAGAAGTGCTGATTTAGGTAGTATGAGATACGAAACTACTAAAACAATAGAAGAGGGTGGAAATATTTCAATAAATATTTCAAATAAAGATAAAGAGTTAGCACTTACAAATGTTACTATTGGATATAAAGAGGGAGAAGGGTTAGGAACTCTAGTTGATTTAATTAATAAAAGTAGTGATTTAACAGGGATTAAAGCTAGTTATCAAATAGCTTCAACAGGCTTTAAAGCAATTGAAGCTGGAAATGTTGAAAATTTAAAAATTAATGATATATCAATTGGTTCAATTACTGTACAAGCAGAAGATGGTAATAATAATTTAGTAGAAACTATAAATAGCTTCTCGACTAAAACAGGGGTTATGGCTAATGTGGATGAGAGTGGAAGGTTGAATTTAGAATCAATTGATGGAAGGGGAGTAAAAGTTGAGGCTGATAGCGGGCTTTCAACTGTAACAAATATTCACGAAAATTTACCAGTAGAGGTAAAACTTGAAACTAGTTATGGAGTTGGAAGTGAAGATTTATCAAATGGAATTAAAATAAATGGAGTAGTTATAAATAATGAAACTCCAAGTATTAGTAAATTTGTAGAATTAGTTAATTCTAAATATGATGAGACTGGGGTTAAAGCAGAAATTAATGATGGAAAATTAACCTTTAATTCAAAAAATAGTGATGATATTGATAATTCAACTATAAACATAGAGTTTAAATCTATAAGTGATGCCAAAAATTTAGGTTTCATTCAAAGTGAAGTTACAGATTCTATATCTTTGATTAAAAGTGGTGTAATAGATAAGCTTGAAATTAGTTCAATTGATAATATAGATGAGAGTGTTTCAATAGTAGATGCAAATACTATTTTATGGACTGGAAATTCTGATGCACCAAGTGGTGCAATAAGTATTGATGACTTAATTACTAAAATAAATGAAAAGAGTGATTTAACTGGTGTTAGTGCTTTAAAAGATGAAATATCAGGAGAAGTTAAATTAGAGAAAGCAGATGGAAGTGATTTTAATTTAACTTATAATTTTAGCTCAGGTGATGAAGTTGATAAAATTTTAAATAATTATTCAAGTGAAAATGACACTTTTAATAACTATTTTGAAGCAGAAGATCTTTTTGTTGAAGCTTTTGAAAATTATGGAAAACTTACAACTAGTGTAAGCGATGGTAGTAATATAAACATAGATGTAAAAGGTTCATATCTATTTAGAGATGCTGCAATAAATAACTCTAGTGCTATTGTAAATTTACAAAACTTAACAACAGGTTTTAATTCAGAAGAGGCGGAGGCATTAGGACTCTTTGCAAATAAACATATCAAAAGTGATTATGAGAATACAAATGTAAGTTTAGGGAATTTATCAAAAGATGTAGTAACAAATATTTTAGAAACTACAACTAACAACTTCAATAAAATTAATAGTAGCTTGGAAATTATAGATTCTACTATTCAAAGTGGTTTGGATTCTGCAAAAGAGTTTGTAAATGGTTTAAGAATGGAAAATTTTAGAGTAGATAGTTTCATTGGATTATCAAAAGAGATAAATAATAGAGATGCATTAATACCTGCAATAGGAAGTAACTATTCACATAGAATCCAAATGGAATTGGAGACTAAGTTAATGCAACTTATTTTAGTTTAAATATTAAACTAAAGTTTTTTCTCTTGAATTATAAAATAGAAAACTACAAAACTTCTTTAATTACTATTTTAAATAAAATTAAAAAAAGTCCGATTTAATAATTAATGAGTTTTAAAATAACTTAGAAATAAAAAGGCAATAAAATGGATGGTCTAAATTTAAAGGGAAATAGCAAAGTTACTAAAACACAATTGCAAACAAAAAACGATACTTTAAATAAAGATACCCAATTAAAAAAAGCAATAAGTGACTTAAATAAGCAATTAAAACCTTTAAATTTAACTGTAAGATTTGGATATGATGATAAAGTAGATTTTTTATATGTACAACTAATTGATGCTCAAACTAATAGAATTATAAAGCAAGAACCATCAAATCACTTTTTAAAATTAAAAGAGACTATACAAAATATTATCAATAATAATTTAGATGGAAATAAACAAGTAAATTTATCTTATGAACAACAACAAGTAGTTGTTGATGAGATAAATGAAAATTTAAAACCTATAAGTGAAAAAGTATCATTTAAATATATTAATAATGAGTGGGTACTTATAGAAAATGAAACAGATGAAACTATTATGGTACTTGATGAGAATCATATTGATGGATTAAGTAAAAAGATTGAAGAGTTTAGTAATTTACTTGGTCTTATTTTTGATAAAAAAATTTAAATAAAGGATAAAAAATGTCTGGTTCAATATCCTCATTAGGGCTTGGAAGTGGGACTTTAACAAGTGATGTAATTGATAATTTAAAAGAGGCTGATAATAGTATTATGGTTGCACCTACCGAGAGAAAAATTGAAGATAATATAAGTAAAACATCTGAACTTAGTATGGTTTCAACTATGTTAGCTACACTTAAAGTATCAACCTCAACTCTAAGCGATGATACAACTTATCTATCAAGAAGTAGCTCTGTAGTAGGAGATAGTGTAACGGCAACTACAAGCTCTGGTGTCTCTATACAAGATATAGATGTAGGTGTAGAACAACTTGCAAAACAGAGTATTTTTGAATCATCTAACACTTTTTCTGATTTAGATAGTAATGTATTAGCCTCTGGAAGTAACTCTACTTTCTCTTTTTATGTAGGTAGTTCAAAAGTTTCAATTAGTTTAGGTGATGGGGCTATATCACTTTCTGATTTAGTTTCAAAAATAAACGATAGTGCAGGAGATAAAGTTACTGCTTCAACTATGAATGTAGGTGGTGACAATCCATATAAATTAATTTTAAAGTCAAAAGATACAGGTGATGATAATCAAATATCTTTTGGTGAAAGCTTAGAAGCTACCTCTACTTTTAATAATTTAAAAACAGGAATGAGTATAAACGGAATTGATATTGTTGATAATGATACTAGTTATGATTCTATTGATAATTTAATTTCTGCCATTAATGAAAAAACAGATGATACTAATGTTCAGGCATATAATAGCAATGGTCAAATTAAACTTACAGCTATTAATGGAAGTGCCATAGATATTGAAGATTTAAATGATGGTGCTGATTGGCAAAGTTTGGGTTTTACTGTAGATGTTGGAGGTGTTGAAGTTTCAACTGATAGTGAAGATAATTTAATTGGTTCTGCTATGCCAAATGATTTAAAAGCTGGAATGAGTATAAATGGAATTGATATTGTAGATAGTGACGAGAGCTATGATACTCTTGACGATTTAGTAAATGCTATAAATAAAAAAGCTGATGATACTAATGTTAGAGCTTATAATAACAATGGATACTTATCTCTTAAAAGTTTAGATGGAAGTGCTATAGATATTGAAGATTTAAATGATGGTGCTGACTGGGAAAGTTTAGGTTTCACTGTAGATGTTGGAGGTTCTGAAGTTTCAACAGTTTCAGATAATGAAGATGATAAGACAAAAACTATTATAGATGCACTTGGAATTAATATGCTTCAAATATCTCAAAATGCAAACTTTACTTTTAATGGAGTAGATATTACTAGAAGTACAAATACCGTTGATGATTTAGTAGTTGGTTTAACACTAGAGTTACAAAAAGTTGATGATAGTGGAGAAAATTCAACTATTAAAATTAAAAGAGATGATGGTGGAATGGTTGATTCTGTAAGAGAGATGGTAGCAGCTTACAATCAAGTGTTAAACAAATTGACTGAAGTTACCGATTATAATGATGAGACAGGTGAAGCAGGAGCTTTTCAGGGTGAAAGTAGTATTTCAAGAATAAAGAGTTCTCTTAATAGAATTTTATTAACTTCTGATTTTACTCAAGATATTAAAAATTTAATAGAAGTTGGAATTGAGTTAAATGAATCTGGTCTTTTAACATTTAATGAGACAAAACTACAGTCAAAATTAAGTGAAGATTCAGAAGCTGTAGAAAAACTATTTCGTGGCTATACCTCAACTGTAAGAGGTAGTGATGTTGAGTTTGATGGAATATTTGCAAAGATGAATAAAGAGTTAGATGGTTTAATTGGAGATAACGGAAGTGTATCACTATATGAGGGAAATTTAAAAAGTAATAAAAAGAGGCTAGAAGAAGAGAGAGATAAAGCAATAGAACGGCTTGATATTAGATATGAAATTATGTCAACTAAATTTGCGGCTTATGATTCAATGATTTCAAGTATGAATTCAAGCTTTAGTGCACTTCAAATGCAAATTGACGCAATGGTTTCAAGTAGTTAATAATAAATATAAATAGAAAGGGGTAAGATGAATAAGAATGCAGCGTATAATGCCTATGCTCAAAATAATATAAGAGTAGAATCTAGTGCTAAATTAGTTGAAATGATGTATGAGGGTATTTTAAAATTTTCCTCTCTTGCGAAAAAATCAATTACTGAAAATGATACCGAAAAAAGAGTCTATTGGATAAATAGAGCATCTGATATTTTTGTTGAACTTATAAACTCAATTGATTTTGAAAAAGGTGGGGATATAGCACACTATTTAAATGGTCTATATGCACATCAAGTTCAATTGCTATCAGAAGCAAATGTTAATAATGATCCCAAAAATATAGATACAGTTCTTCATGTTGTAAAAGAGTTATTAGAAGCTTGGAGAGAGACTGCCGTTAAAGAGTTAGAGGCAACTAAATAAAATGGATTGGATTAAAGAGTTAAAAATTGCAATAGTTGAAGAGGATGAAGAGAAGATATATAATCTAATATCCAATTTACCTGAATTTAACTCTCTTGAAGAAGCTAACACTGTAATGGCATTAATGCAAGAGGCTTACAAAATTATACTAAAAAAAATGAATGAAACAAAGCAAGTAATGCAAAAACTAAAAACTAGTAAATCTTTTTTAGAGAGTGATAGAATAAAAAATATCCATAAACTACTTGATAAAAGTTTATAATTTAAAATCACTTCTTTCTCTTATCCACAATATTTTAACAAAAAAGTATTTAAAAATTTTAGAATTTTAGTCCTCCTTCACGAGCGCCTTCAGCTAATGCTTTTACACGACCATGATAAATGTAAGAACCTCTGTCAT
>JADGEE010000118.1 GCA_016744535.1 Campylobacteraceae bacterium | reverse complement strand
GTATAGGCACACCTATTAAAGAATTATTTGATATTTCAGCAAGTATTGCAACACTAAAAGATGAAGTTTATATACTAAGTGGAGAAACTTTAAATAATGGGTTTTTTACAAAAAAAACAGATAAAGGTACTTTCTATATAGAAAAAGAGATTACAAAGTTAGTATATAAAATTTCAAATTTTAAAAATCAAAATGAAATAAATAAAAATAGTGATGTAATAATTACCCCATATAAAATAAAAGATAAAAAAGCGATTCCAATTCAAGAAAATGAATTTAAGATTAAATATCCAAAATGTTATGAATATTTAGTTTCTGAAAAAGAGGTATTATCAAAAAGAGATAAAGGTAAAAAACCTAAAATACCTTTTTATTTATGGGGGAGAACACAAGGAATAACTAAAGTAGGTAAAAAAATTTTAAACCCTACTTTCAGTGAGAAACCAAGATTTTTAACTGTTTTACAAGATAGTTATTTTACAAATGGTTACGGAATCCATTTTAATAAAGAAGAAAATAATAATTTACTTAATGAAATTAATCCATTTTCACAAGAAAAAAATATTTTTTTAGTTCAAAAAATATTAAATTCTTTTATAATGGATTATTATATTACGAAAACAAGTATTTTAATTCAAGGTGGATTCCCTTGTTATCAAAAAAATTTTATAGAAAATTTTACAATTCCAAAATTTTCAAATCAAGAACTGAAAAAATTAGAAAAATTATCAGATAAAAAAGATATTGATGATTTATTAATTAAAAAATATAATATAAATTTATGAGCTAATTATAATAAGTATTAAATAAGGAGATAAATTAAATTGAAAAAATTGAATTTTGAAATAGAGGAGTTTAAAAAAGTTAAACCAAAACCAAAAAATATATATTATAGTGGAAATTTAGAACTTTTAAAACGCAAAAAAATATCTATTGTTGGTACAAGAAGACCGTCAAACTATACTAAAACAAAAATTTTTGAACTATCTTCAAAACTTACTCGTGGAGGAGTTGTAATTGTGAGTGGAAGTGCTATGGGAGTTGATATAATATCTCAAAGTGTAGCATTAGATAGTACAATTTCGATAATGCCTTGTTCTCTTGATAATATCTATCCAAAAGTTAATAAGAATCAAGTTGAAAAAATTTATCAAAATGGCTTAGCTTTAAGCGAATATGAAAAAGAATTTATGCCAACTAAATGGAGTTTTGTAGCTAGAAATAGATTAGTTGTAGCTTTGAGTGAAATTTTAATTATCGCTGAGGCTGATTTAAAAAGTGGTTCACTTACAAGTGCAAGATTTGCAAAAGAGTTAAAAAAAGATATTTATGTATTGCCTCATAGAATTGATGAGAGTATCGGCACAAATCAATTAGTAAAAGATGGCATTGCAAAAGTTATTTATGATATAGATGAGTTTGTAGGTGAGTTTGCTGATATTGATTCAAATGGTGAAGCCCTAAGTGATGATGTTTTAATATTTTGTAATAAAAATCCAACTTATGAAGAGGCAGTTAGTAAATTTGGAGATATAATATTTGAGTATGAACTTTTAGGAAAAATTATAGTAGAGAATGGATTTTTAAAAGTAGGTATATAAAAAATAACTGTTTTAATTTTTAGTATTTAATATACTTTTTTCTATTTTTACTTTTATATGAGATATACTCAATTTATTTCCAAAAACAATTAAAGAATCTCCACTTTTTAATAAAAAATTTGATTTTGGATTAAAGATAAAATGTTTAGTAGATAAATCAAAATAGTTACCTAAATCTAAATCTAAATTATTTTTTCTTAATACCCCAAATAAAATTACTTTAAATTTATCAAAATTTATATTCCCAACTTGTGTATTATCTAAAAATGAACCCTCTTTTATCTCTATATCTTCAACTAAAACTTTTTTAGTACCACTAACTATTTCGTGAATTGCTTCAAATGCAACAGGTTGCCCCATATATTCTGTTGCTGCTAGAGCTGTTGTTTCAAATGGATATATAACTCTATTAGCACCTGCTAAAAAGAATTTTTTTTCACTAACTTTTGAGCTTACTCTGGAAATTATTTTTATATTTTTATCTAAACTTCTAGCACTTAGAGTTATGTAAATATTTACCATATCGTTATTAGTTAAACATAAAATAGTTTTTGCACCACTACCAATTCCAAGTTCATTTAATACAAAACTTTTTTTAGCATCAGCTTCTAGGGCTAAAAAATTTCTGCTTTTTGCTAATTCTATTTTTTGTCTATCACTATCAACTATGACAAATTTATCACCAGCTTCATAGAGTTTTTTAGCCATAATCTGTCCAACTCTGCCAAATCCACAAATAACTATGTAATTATTTATTTTTTCAACTTCAGCTTTTAATCTACTCTCTTTTAACTCATATAATTTTTCAGAAAAAGCAGATGCTACAATTGAGGTTGAAAATGATATCACAGCAATTCCTGAAATTATTAAAATAATAGCAATAAAACGCCCTTCACTAGTAATTGGAAAAATATCACCATATCCAACTGTTGAAACTGTAACTAATGACCAATAGAGTGCATCAAAAAAAGTGTTAATTTTACTCTCTTGTAACTCTCCTTCAAATACATAAATAGCCACTGACGATACAAATACTATAAACCCAACTAAAAATATTAAGGTAAAAATTTCAAATTTTTTATCTATTAATACTTTCATAAATTCATTTATACTTCTAGCATATCTAAATAGTTTAAAAAGTCTAAATAGTAGAAATATTCTTAAAATTCTAAATGCCCTAAAACTTGGAAGTAGTGCTAAGAGGTCTATAATTGCAAGAGGTGACATTATATACTCAAATTTTTTTGAAATTATCTGTAAAAATACTTTTTTTAAATTAAAATTGAGACCTAAAAAGTTTGCATCTTCATTATATTTTATAATAATGTTTCTTACATCGTTATAGACCCAAACTCTAGCTATATATTCAATTAAGAAAACAGTTAAGATAAAGTATTCAAAATTATAAAAAGTTTCATCTAGGGGGTGTTTTACATCATAAATTAAAATTGTAATACTTACTAATACCAAAAATATCATAAAGAAGTCAAAATAGAGTTTTCCTTTAAATTTTTGATTGTTTAAAAGATTATAAAAAAACTTTTTGACCTCTTTATATTTTTTATTATCATCTAAGTAATATGCTAGATAAATTAACCACTTTGATATTTTATCAATCATAATGAGACTATTCTATTTTATTCTACTCTCATCATCATAGTTTTACTTAAGGCTGATAAAAATTCATCACTTTCTCTATATCCAACTATATCATTTACAATAACTTTCTTTTTTGTTACAAAAAAGAAAGTTGGTGTTCCTCTAACTCTTAGTGTCTCTGGATAATCATCTTTTGATACATCTATTTTAACTGGAATAAAAAAATTATTCAGAGTATTAATAACTTTTTCTTGAGTTAAAACTTCTCTCTCCATTTTTACACAATAACCACAACTAGGACTTGTCATCATAATAAGCACTAACTTATTATCTTTTTTAGCAATCTCTAAGCCATCATTTAAATTTAACCATTTAATATCTGCAAATAGAGATAAGCTAATAGTTAATATTAAAAATATTTTTTTCATAAATTTCCTTTATTCGTCAAATGTAAGTAAATAAGCAATTTCGCCTAAACCACCAGTTGCAATTGCAATACCAATCAGTATCAAAAGTCCACCAGAAATATACTCAACTATTCTAAAGTTTTGCTTTATCTTTTTAAATAGACCCATAGCTTTACTTGTAAGTAGTCCAGCTAATAAAAATGGAATAGCTAAGCCTATTGTATAGATAACCATCAAAGTAAGACCTTTTGTCTCTTCTTGTGCTGCCATAGATATAATTCCTGCAAATATTGGACCAATACAAGGACTCCAACCAAGTGCAAATGATACTCCTAATAAAAATGGAGCAAAAGCCTTTAATATTTTTTTCCAAAGTGAAGTTACTTCTTCATTTTTAGTCTCTCCAAAATGAGCTCTTGCTTCAAAATTTAAAAATGGAATCATAATAAGTCTAGTCATATGAAGACCAAATACAATAATAACTCCACCAGCTACATAATTTACCCATTTATAGGCAAATATATCTTCCATTAAATTTGCCATAGAAGCACCAAGTAAAATAAATATAAATCCAAATCCAGCAATAAATAGCAATGATGCTTTTAAAACTTTTAATTTATCTTCAAATTTACCTTCCTCCTGTGTTAAATCTTTTATTGAAAGACCGGATATATATGATAAGTAAGCTGGAATTAAAGGAAGTACACAGGGGCTAAAAAAAGTTAAAATACCAGCAATTAAACTTACTAAATATGGGGCTGTCTCAAACATTGAGATTAAACTCTCTTCCATTACACTCCTTTCTTTTCTATTAACTCTTCAATGAAATTTTTCACATCATTATAGTTAAACAAATCTTTAAACTCTTTTATTTTACCACCACTTGCATTTAAGTGTCCACCCCCACCAAAAAGCTCTTTTGCTATTTTACTCACATCAACTTTGTTATTTGCTCTAAGTCCTACACTTCCCTTGAAACCTATGTCCATAAAAAAATCAAATTCATCATCATATTTCTTTAAAAACTCATTTGCTATAACGGAAATATTTCCTATTGTAAAAGTCAAAATTCCTCTTGAGCCTCTATATTCAATACTCATATCATCTCTTTTATCGCCTAAAATATTAACCAAATATTTTGAAGATAAATTATCTAAAGTATTTTTTTCTTGATATTTACCTAAAAATTTCTTTTTAAAATAGTGAACGCTATTATCTAAGAGTATATTATTATTTTTTTTATCTATAAATTTTATAGATTTTTTTAACATAAAAAGTTTATATTTTCTTGCCTCATTTGGAAATAAAATTGTGCTTATTTCTCTTGTTTCTGTACTCACAATTCTAAGTAAAACTTTTCCAAACTCAAAAAGATAATTATCTTCAATCCATAAATCTATGGCATTTATTGTCTCTGTAATTTTTTCTAATTTATTTTTTTTACCATATAATTTAGAAAAATAGTCATAAGTAATAAGTGTAGCAGAGCGATTTACATCAAGATAATACCAATCAAAACTATCTGCACAATCTTGTCCTGAAATATGATGATCTAATAGTTGTAGTTTAATTTTAAAACCATCTTCTTCTAAAGTTTTTATCTCTTTTTCTAAAAAATTTCCTTCATCAATACTTAAATTTAAATCTGTAATTAAAATCATAATATTTTTAGAATTTTTACTCTTAATATCTTTTAATATCTCATTTAACTTTGCAGATATTTCAGCTCCATAATTTGCATTAAAGGATACTATTTTTGTAAAATATTTTTTATAGTTACTTAAAACTAATTGACAGCCATAGCCATCTAAATCGGTATGGCTTAAGTGGTATAATTTCATTTTTCCTCCACTTGTTTAGCCCAAAATCCATCACCTGCATTTATAGTAGATGGGGTAAGTAACCACTGTTTATTTGGAGCATCAAATTTATAAATATCATTAATAGAGTTTTTAGATTTAAACTCCTCTACCTCTATCTCTTTTCCACTTCCTAATAAGTTCCATTTAGCAGTTATATTTGTAGCTGTTGGTGCATACTCATATCCACTAAAGTCAATCTCTTTTTCACTACTCATCTTAATCCAAAAACCCTCAGACTTTTTAATATCTGTAATTTCTGAATCCATACTCCAAGAACCATCGTTGAATTTTGCTAATTTTTCATAACTTCCAAGAGTTTTAATATCATTGACAACAATATCAACAGGAAGTGAAATTAGATTCCAACCTTGAACTAAATTTAAAGTTTTAAGTTTAATAGCAGGAAGTGCATACTCTTCTCCAACTTCTATATCTATAATTTTATCGTCAGCAGTAATGGTAGCTTTACCACTTACTACTTTTAATACTCTATTACCATTAAAAGATTGAGTCTCTTCAAATATAGTATCTTCACTATTTGGAGTTATAATAATATTTTCTCCTGTAACTTCAATAGCTCTATTTGTTGAACTAATTTCATATTTATATGAAAATGCTCGTCTTGCACTAAAAGTTACAAAAAATCTACCACCAGTAATTTTTTTAACTCTTTTATTTAACTCATTATCTGTATCAAATAAAACTTGAATTTTTACATTTGAAAACTCAGCTCTTGCACTATATCTTGCCAAAATTTGACCACTTGTTAATTTTGTTACTCTAGTATTAGAGTTATCATCTAATAATGCTTTAGCCTCTAGAGAACCATCAGCCTTTGTCTCTATTTGAGTTTGAATATTTTTGCCGTCTTCTCTTTGAATTTCATTTATGGTAGTGGTTGAACCATCATTACTGATTGTTGTAGAAGCACCAGAAGGGACACTAAACTCTCTTTTTTCACCTGTCGAAATACTTACAATAGCATTTGTTTCACCGCTATTAGATACAGTTACTTCATTGCTAACATCTTCAGTTTCAAAAGTTTGAATAACGGTTCCATCCTCTTTTATCTCAACTTTTGCATCAGTTGGAACTTCAATAGTTGTCTCTTGTATTTCTCCAGTTGTAGGGTCTGTTATTGCAATTAAAGACTCTTTTGTGCCATCATCTTTAATTTCAATTGTTGTTTTAGATGTAGTTCCATTATCTAGTGTTTGCTCTTGAGTTTTAATTATTTCATTTCCATCTTCATTTGTAGTAGTTGTTGCAGTATCAGGAGTTATTACATTATTTGTTGGAATAGTGACTTCAACTGTTTCTTCTAAGTCACCTTTTATTTGAAAATTTATTGTACCACCATCACTAATAATTTGTATAAATTCAGCAGTGCTTGGAACTGTAACACTTAATCCATTTACTTCAACGTCAGTTGATATTAAATCATCTTGTGTCAAGCCATATTTTGCCATATATATTGTGTTTACACCATTTTTGACTAAAGTTAGAACTAACCCAGAAGTAGTATTTACAATTGTACTATTTTTTGCATCATTTTCTGTTGGAATATTTGGAATACCAGCTGCAGAAACTTCTATTAAACTTAAGACTCTCTTTGTATCTCTTTGATTATCTATATTAATATCAATTTCATTAAAAGATGAAGCATTTAGTAAAGCTACTGTTATTAATGAACTAAAAATAATTCTTTTCATAATTTTTTCCTTATTTTAATATTTAATTATAAATATAATCT